>JADFHG010000204.1 GCA_022567365.1 Planctomycetota bacterium
GTTCGCGGTGCCGATCGGTCTGGCCGCGTCCCTCGCGATGGCGAGCGGGGCGTGGTATATGCTGCTGCCGTCGCTGGCTCGTTCGAGGGGATCGGGTGAGTCTTTGATTGTGCGTCTGAATCCAAATGAGCGTTCCCGCCACGACACTATAGATTATGGTTGGAAGCCCGGCGAGAGATTGGTCGACATGGACGGCGATGGGCGCTGGGACGACTTGGATGAGACGGCAAATGTAGGAGCCTACGAACTGGGTGCGGCGCCGCCCGAACAGTGGCACGCGGAAAACAGGTGGACCGGCTTGCGTCGACCGGAACTCCTGTTCGGCATGTCGCACGTGGCTGGTGCGGTCGAACAGATGGAATTCTTGGGCGAGGAAGTCGAAGCCGACCTTGCGAATTTGGAAGGCGCCGATCTTGAGTTTGACGTCGCGAATGGACGAATTGTGATCGGACGTCTCGGTTTGTTCGGCCAAGACGGAAACTCAAGTCTGAACACGCCGACCGAGCAGCCTATCGGAGACGGCAGGAGTAGCTCCGCCATCACTACGGGCATCGACATCGTTTCGGTCAACAACGCGCTGGACGGCAACCTTAATGTCGTCCACTACGGTGCGACGGGTACCAAACTCGCCGGCATCTTCGGCACGTCGCGGACGATCACGCTTTCTGGTGTGATTGAGGCATCCGCCGGTGAACCCACCGACGGCCGCTTCTCTAGCCACGAGTATGGCGAATTCAACGACTTCCCCGCCGAGGCCTTTCTGACGACCGGCGGCAACTTCGTACAGACGCTCAACTCGGTCGGTGCCGATTCGGTGGCGGCCATCATCAACAACAACAACTCCGCCATGCCCGGTGCCGTACGGGAATTTGACGTCGTGAACGGACAATCCGTTGTCCGTGGAAGCAGGGGTAGGCAGGGAGGGTACGTCCAACTCGGCGCCTTGGCCGGAGAAGATCACGCCTACGACCTCTCTCAGTTCCTGGCGACCGGCGGAAACCGCGGTGGTGGCGGGGAAACCTACCTCGTCTACGATGGGGACGGCCGAATTGCCGGCGCGCGGTTCGATCACGGCTGGTACGACCGCCTGGACCTCGAACTGCAGGAAGATGCAGCTTCGAGTCGCGCACACTGGGTTCCAGTACACGAATCCACCACCCCAACCTACGCCCCCATACCCGAGAACCCGTTCCGACTCGTCACCGAGGCCCCGCGATCGACGTTTTCGATCGACGTGGATACGGCTTCGTATACCAACGTCCGCCAAATGCTCAATCGGGGCATGCTCCCGCCGCCGGGGGCCGTGCGGATCGAGGAGTTCATCAATTACTTCGACTACGACTACGCGCTGCCCGATGACGATTCGCTGTTCTCCGTCGATATCGAGGTGGCCGAGTGTCCGTGGAACGCCGACCATCGCCTCGTCCACATCGGGCTTCAAGGGTACGACGTGACGGAAGACGAGCGTCCGGCGGCCAACCTGGTCTACCTGATCGACGTTTCGGGATCGATGGCGGCTCCGGACAGGCTGCCGTTGCTCAAGCAAGCGCTGACCATGCTGGCGGTCGAGCTGACGGGCGACGATTCGATCGCGATCGTGACCTACGCGGACGAGGCCGAGGTCGTGCTGGATGCCACGTCGTGTTACAGCAACGGCGCGATCATGGACGCGATCGACGGCCTGCGCGCCGGAGGATCCACCAACGGTGGCGCGGGCCTCGAAGAGGCGTACGCCATCGCGACGGAAAACTTCATCGAAGGGGGCATTAACCGCGTCATTCTGGCGACGGACGGCGGCTTCAACATCGGGGCCACGACCGACAGCGATCTCGTTCGCCTCATCGAAGAGCAGGCCAAGAGCGGCGTGTTTCTCACCGTGCTCGGATTCGGCGGCGACAGTCTCAACGACTCGATGCTCGAGGCCATCGCCGACAAGGGCAACGGACACTACGCCTTCATCGACTCGCTCGAAGAGGCCGAGCGGCTGCTCGTCGATCGGATGGGCGGCGCGGTGATGACGATCGCGAAGGACGTCAAGATCCAGATCGAGTTCAACCCGGCCGAGGTCTCGGCGTATCGCCTCATCGGCTACGAGAACCGCGTGATGCCCGCGCAACACTTCAACGACGACACCAAGGACGCCGGCGAGATCGGCGCGGGCCATAGTGTCACGGCGCTGTACGAGATCATTCCCGCCGGCGCGCAAGACGACGCCCCCGACGTCGATCCGCTCGTCTACCAAACCGAGCTTGAACCGACGGAAGCCGCGGAAAGCGGCGAACTGCTCACCATCAAGCTGCGATACAAGGATCCGGACGGCGAGACGAGCGAGTTGATCGAAGGGTCGGTCATCGACGAGGGTGCGACGTTTGCCGAGGCGTCTGAAGACTTTGCCTTCGCCGCGTCGGTGGCCGGGTTTGCCATGTTGCTGCGAAAGTCGGAGTACGCGGGCGATTTGACGCTCGAAGCCGTGCTCGAGATGGCCGAGGCGGCAATGGACTATGATCCCGTCGGGGACCGGGCGGAGTTCGTGGCACTGGTCGCGCGGGCGATTGAGATTACGCGGGGGTCGTGAGGGTCTTGGCGGAGGACGGTTGGCAGCCTGTTGCAAAAGTAGCGGCCGCCGCCCGCGGCGGCCGTGGAGCACCCACGAACGTGGGTCAACAAAACGGCGTCGGGTTTGACAGCCGACTGACGGACCGCTTGCATTTGACTGGTAGCGGAGTCCAGACGGCTGGCACCTTCAAATACTCCGTCCGCCACAGGGGGCGGACGCTACGAGATGGTCGAAGCCGCGCTATTCCGCGTCCGCGTCCTTCTTGGCCTCCCAGAGCGGAAAGTCCTTCTTGATCTTACCGATCACCGTATCCCGGGCGAGGGTGAAGGCGCCGTCGCGCTCGATTTTGTCGGTAATCCGTTGCAACGACGCGACCCATTCGGCGATGCGCTCCAGCGCGAGGTTGCCGGACTCGTAGACCCTCGGGTCGCGCACGAGCAGGCCCAACGTGCCTTCGCCCTGCGAGATGCCGTGCATGATGGACGCGAGATCCTTCACGGTGTCGTCAAGCTTTTCCGTGGCGGCGATCAGATTGGTGATGGCGGCGTTGAGGTTTTCGTCGGTGCGGTCGATACCGGTGTTCAGGTTTTCGGCGATCCGCGTGGTCTCGGTCTTCCACTGTGCGACGAGGTCGCGCAGGCCTTCGGTCGCCGCCTTGAGGTCGGTGACCATACCCCTTACGTCCTCTTGAACCTGAACGTCGCCGAGCACCGTATTGAGATGCTTGGCGAGGTCGTCGATCCGCTCGATGAGCGTGGCGAGGTTGGCGGGCACACGGTCGGAAGGCGTCGGCGGGTAATCGACGCGATCCACCGGGCGGGCCTCGAGCAATTCCGCGACGTTCTTCGCGACGTCTGTTCCCGAGTCGGCAAAATCGCCGATGTTGACAATGGTCCGCTCGAACGAATCGACCATGCCCTTGGTGATGATCTCCCCAATCATGCTGGCCATCTCACCGGAAATGGAGCCCCCGTCGGTGGGCAGCGGGTCCATGGACCCGGTCTCGGCCACCATGATGTCCACGTGTCCGGTGCCGATGCCGAAGGTCGCCCCGTACACCTTTGCTCGCGCGCCGCGCGGCACGATATACTCGCGTTTGATGTTGACCACGATGATCGCGCCGCGATCCGGGCGATCGGGGCGTTGAAACTCGAGCCGATCGACCCGTCCGATCTCCACACCGTTAAGACTGACCGGCGACCCGTCGCCGATGCCGCGAAGCCCGGTCACACCGACGATTCTCAACTCCCATTCGTTGCTGATGAGCCAACTCGGCATTTCGCCGAACATGACCATCAGCGCGCCGAAAACGATCAGCGACGCACAGACAAACAGCCCGACCAATGCGTTGCGCGTGCCTTCTTTCATTGTCGATTACCTCCAATGGGGACGTGACCATCGCCGCGCAGGCTCGCCATGTCTTCGTCCGTCGCCCGCCCCTCGATGAACTGCCGAACCCGCGGGTCGTCCGAGGCGGCCATGGACTTCGGTGTTCCGTCGAAGATGAACTTTCCACCGTACAGCATGAGCACGCGATCCGCGACTTTGTTGGCGCTGGCCATGTCGTGTGTCACGACGACGCTGGTCACGCCGAGTTCTCTCTTGAGTTTGATGATCAACTCGTTGATCACGTCGGCCCGTGGCGGGTCAAGCCCGGTCGTGGGCTCGTCATATAGGATCAGTTCGGGATCGAGCGCGATCGCGCGGGCGAGGGCGACGCGTTTCTTTTGACCGCCGGAGAGCTCGGCGGGCCGTTTGGATTGGATACCGTCGAGACCGACCATGGTCAGCTTGCGACTGACGACTTCGGCCACCTTGGCGCGGGAGAGCTTCGTGTGTTGGCGGATGGGAAAAGCGACGTTGTCGCCGACGGTGAGCGAATCGAACAGAGCGCTGAGCTGAAAGAGAAACCCGAACCTGGACCGGATCCCCGCGAGTTTTCGCTCGGAAAGATTGTCGATCCGAACGCCGTCATAATGGACCTCGCCGCGGTCGGGCCGCAGCAACCGGACAATATGGTTGAGAATCACGCTCTTGCCCGAGCCGGACTCGCCAATGATGACCGTTGTCTCTCCGCGGCGAAGTTCGAGCTCGAGCCCGTCGAGCACGACGAGATCGCCGAAGCTCTTATGCACGTCGATCATGCGCACCAAAGCGTTCCGCTCGGGCGGCGTTTGTTTCGATGAGGACGAGCTGGTTGTCATCAACGTCGAGTTCCCTACACTAGAGAATCGGCTTGAAACCGTAGATCGACTGGTATAGTCCCATCATGGCCGTCGCGATGAAGAAGTCCGTCGTCAGGATCACGATAAAGCTGATCACGAAGGACTCCGTACACGCCCGCCCGACGCCCTCCGCGCCCGCCCGACAATGAAACCCCTTGTAGCACGCGATCAGACCGATCGCACCGCCGAACACGATGCTCTTGATAAACCCGACCATGAGATCCCACCACGTCATGGCGTCGGCGATATGATACCAGTATGGTCCCGACGGGATGCCTTTGAGTTGTACGGCGATCAACCAACCCGCCATCGATCCGAACAGATCGCAAAACAGCGTGAGAAACGGCGTGAACAACACGCAGGCGATGAACCGTGGGACCACGAGTTGGCGAATCGGGTCGGCGCCCATGACGCTGAGCGCGCTGATCTGATCGGTGACCCGCATGGTGCCGATCTCGGCCGTCAGCGCGCCCCCGACGCGCCCGGCGAGCATGATCCCCGCAAGGACCGGACCCAGCTCCTGCACCAGCGAGAGCGTCAGCAGGACGCCCATGTGATTCTCGAAACCGGCCGCCCGGAGTTGGTCGTAGCTCTGAACCGCCAACACCAGCCCGACGAACGTGCCCGTAATCATGATGACCGGCAGCGTTCGGTTGCCGACCTCGTAGAGTTGCGGCAGCACGCGTGCGATCGTGCGGGGATCGAAAATGCTCCGCGGCAGCCATCGCGCCACCTGCCAGGCGAACATCCAGAATCGCCCGAACGCGGAGAGGGAATCGATCGTTACGGATCCAACAGTCGAAAGCAAGCCAATCACCCGCCGTCAGCAACCCCATCGATCGATGACGCCTAGCAGCCCAGTGGAATAATCCTGGGTAGCGTCCGCCCCCTGTGGCGGACGTTTCTTCTTGGGTCCGTTCTTGGTGCCCCACGGCCGCCACAGGGGACGGACGCTAATTTCTCCTTCGGAGAACCCACCACTTCAACCGGCTGCCGTCGGCCAAGTTGAATAGCGTGTGATACGGTTCTCGCAGAGCCGAATTGCATGGTTCACGGTTGCACAGGCAACGGGCCGGCCACCGCAATCTTCCGGAGCCGTGCGCCGGTGCCACGCCCATGGAAATGGACTTTGCCAATACGCCGCCATTCACGCGCGACTGCGTATCTAACCCCCGCCGCCAAACCCTGTCAAACGTCGGGCGTTGTTCGCGGGCGAAGCCCGACTATCATGCTGTTCATGCAATCCGCCGAGACCGCCGCATCCGTCATCGTGCCGACCTATCGCGAGGCCGAGAACATCCCGGCGCTCGTCGAGCGTACGTCGGCCGCGGCGCGTGCGGCGGGCATCACCATCGAGATCATCATCGTGGACGACGATTCCCAAGACGGGACGATCGAGGTCGTCGAGCGGTTGGCCGCCAAGCACCCCGTCCGCCTGATCACGCGGACCGACGAGCGCGGTCTCTCGAGCGCGGTGCTGCGGGGGTTCGCCGAGGCGAAGTACGATTCGCTTGTGGTCATGGACGCCGACCTGCAGCACCCGCCCGAGATGGTCCCCGAGCTGGTCGCGGGATTGGGCGACGACGCCTGCGACTTCGTGATCGGCACGCGATACGCGAGCGGCGGCGAGATCGTCGAGGACTGGCCCATGCACCGGCGTCTCGTGAGCTGGGGCGCGAAGCAGATGGCCCGCCCGCTCACGCCGCTCAGCGACCCCTTGTCCGGTTTCTTCGCAATCCCTAAATCGGTCTGGCGGCGTGCGAAGCGCGTCGATCCGATCGGATACAAGATCGCCCTCGAGCTGTACGTCAAAGGCGGCTGCCGAAACCCGGTCGAGGTGCCGATCAAGTTCGAGACCCGAGCGGCCGGCAGCAGCAAGCTCACACTCGCCGAACAGCTCCGCTACGTGCGCCACCTATGGCGACTGTATCGATTTCGGTTTCCGGTCTTGGTATGGATCGTCATCGCGGTGGCGCTATTGATCTTAGGCGGAGGGGCGTGGTGGGTTATGCTGTGATCGTCAGCAAGCCGTCGCTTCATCGGGTTACCCTCCCCCGAGCCGCGGGCTGAAGCCTTGCTATTACCCACATTTTTTGGGTGTGGTAGGCTGGTGTCAAGTCGAGGTTGTCTGGCGGGGTCGGGCGGACAGGAGGTCCGCCGAGA
>JADFHG010000205.1 GCA_022567365.1 Planctomycetota bacterium
TCATCCATATCGACGTCACCGTCGCCGTCGGAATCACCCGCGCCGCAGCCGAGCGAGAACACCGCGCCCGGACCGGTAAGGCACTCGGCGAATTGGCCGTAGTCGTCGAGGTCGACGTCGTTGTCACAATCGAAGTCGCCGAAGACCCCCGGTGAAAGTCCCGTGAGAAGCGCCTCGACCATGAGGACCGGCGGCGACTTGCCCGAATCCTCCCAGAGGTCGTACATTTCGAGGCCGGCCATGTTGGTGTAGTTTTCGTCGCGGAGAAACGTGATGTATTCCTTGCTCGCCGATTGATAATACAGCCGCACGTCCGCCGTCACCGCGCCTTCGGGAATGTGAAACTGCGTGTGATCCCAAAACTGACCGTCCTCATAGGTCGCTGCGACGGGCGCCGCCCCGATCGCCTCGAACGCGGCGTTGTCAAACCCGCGCGGCGGAATGCGGTTGTCCTTGTAGTAGACGTTGTTGACCGCGAAGTGGAAGCCCGGTCCCACGGGGATGCCGGTCGCCTGCGAAACGGCCTCGTCCACGCCGAGTTCCGCTTCGTATACCTTCGTATTCTCCGTCGTCAGGTCGGCCGTGTCATTGTCGTATTGGCCATGGGTTGCGAGCAGATTCTGCTCGGCATCGCGGAATTGGACGGCGAGCCACAGGCGCCGGCCCTCGGGATATCCGCTGGGAAGTTTATGGCCCGTCTCGTTGGTGATCTTGACGTTCAGCTTGCACCCGTCCTGAACGATCTCCATCGTCGCGGCGTTCTGGAGCATATACAGCGTTCGGTCGAGGCTCGGCTGCGTGAACTCGTAGAACGCCTCGAACACTTCGGGAAACGCGTCGAACAGGAGGTTCTGCATCCAGAGATTGCCACCGTTGAAATCGTGCGCGGGCACGTCGGGGCGTACGAAGAACGGATCGTCGAACCCGCACGCCTTGGCTTCGATGTCGGGCATGTGGCAGTCCTGGCAGGTGTGCATGATGCCCGTCGGGTGATTGCCGCCGAATACGCCGTTCGCGTCCACGCCGATCGTCGCGTAGTCGCTGAGCGCCCACTCGCTATACGTCCGCTCGAGGGGGAACATGTCGTACTTGTCGAGCGTTTCGTGCTCCGCCCCCAGTGTGTTCAGCACATACGTACCGTCCGGCTGGCGATCGAATACGGGGTTGCTCACGTCGTGGCAGGTTGCGCACATTTCGGATTCGCTGTGCCATGGCGAGACAATGATCGGCACACCGTGGAAGTTCTTCGGCACGTCGTCCAACGGGCCTCGGCGCGTGTCGTCGGGATCGACGACGTATCCCGCGCCGCCCGGTTGAAAAGGCAGGAGACCCGCGGCTTCGAGCGCGTCGAGTATGGGCTGATCCTCGATCGGACTGACGCCCTCCTCGAAGACCGGATTAACCGCGCGGTGACAGAAGTTGCAGTTGACCCCGTCGAAATCCTGCGGCAAGAGGCCCGAGCCGTCCGTCGGATCGGAGCGTCCCGCGAGCCAGCCGCCCGGTGTATGACACCGCAAACACAGGTCGCCGGCAAAGGCCGCGTCCTGTTCGGCGATCGCCATGCATGCGTGAAAAAGCGGATCGCGGGCGGCGTTGCCCATCATGGAGACTTTCCAGCGCCCGAAGATCGGTACCTCGCCCAGCGCCGACGTGCTGTGACAGAATTCGCATGACGGCGACTCGATAATCGGGAAGAAGTCCTGACCTTTGCTTTCGTCGGGCTGGGTACCGAGGCGGAAGAAATCCTCGATCGTCGTCGGCACTTGCTCCGCGCGAACTTTCGGCGCGACGCCCATTGGCCAAACCAGCAGCAGCATTGCAATGGTGGTGACGCAGCGCCGTTTCCGGAACCCTTGCGCGGGCCGACCGCACGCCGGCTGTGCCACGTTCTCGCGATTTCGCCCTCGTGGCGAGTTACCTCGGCAGGAATAACGACCATTCCCCGCGTCGATGATGCAATGCAATCTCGTCACCGCGCATTTCCTCCTCGAACAACGACCATATCGGGAGCCTCGCGGAACGATCGCACCGCGTTCCTGTGGACGCCCGTACAAGTGAAAAAGGCGCCCCATGGGCCGTGAACGACCACCGCGATCGCGGACCGGCTTCCCCCTCGTCTTTGTAATCCCCTCGACATTATACGCACCAACGACACCGTTTCGCAATCGACACCGACACGCGAATCGTCGAGCGATCGTGGGCTTGCCGAGGGTCGGTCGCTTTTCGGACTCGAGGGCGCGTTGCGGACGGCCATTCCTTGCCGCACAATCCCAGTAGCGAGCGCCCGCGGATGACCGCCGCGGCATCGATCGGCGTCCACGACCAAGGTCGAGATCGACACGCCGTCCCCCGGGGACTTTTGCCAAGAACGAACATCTGGATGAAATAAAATGCCAATCGACAAGACCGTAGGTGTTATCGGAATCGGGCTGATGGGCGAACCGATGGCGCGAAACCTAATCAATGCGGGCTACACCGTCCGGATCTTCACCCGCACGAAGTCCAAAGCCGAGAAGCTGATCGCCAATGGTGCCCAGTGGTGCGATTCGGCTGCGGCGGTCGCGAGTGAAGCGGACGTTGTCATCACCATCGTGACCGACTCGCCCGACGTCGAAGCCGTGTACCTCGGCGAAAACGGCGTCTGTGCGGGGTTGCGATCGGGAATGCTCTGTATCGACATGACCACGATTTCGCCGGAAGTCGCCCGAAGGGTGGCGGTCGAGGTCGGCAAGCGAGGGGGCGGATTCCTCGACGCGCCGGTGTCCGGCGGAAGGACAGGCGCGGAGGCGGGCACGCTGGCGATCATGGTCGGAGGGAGCGAGTCTGACGTCGCCCGTGCCAAACCGATCTTCGACGTGCTGGGCGCGAACAGCGTCCATTGCGGTGCCGTCGGCAACGGGCAGATCACCAAACTTTGCAACCAGATCCTCTGCGGACTCAACCTCCTCGCGGTATCCGAGGCGATGGCGTTCGCAAAACGAAACGGGCTTGACCTGAACACGATGTTGTCGGTCGTCACGAAAGGTGCCGCCGGCTCTTGGGCGCTCGAGAACCTCGGTCGGCGCATGATCGACCGGGACTTCGCCCCGATGTTCATGATCGACCTGCAGCAGAAGGATCTGCGTCTCACGCTGGAGAACGCCCGCATGAACAAAGTGCCACTTCCAGGCACAGCGCTCGTGCACCAACTCCTCGCGGTCAACCAGGCCGCCGGCGAAGGTCGCGAAGGCACGCAGGCGCTGGCCAAGACCCTCGAACGCATGGCGGGGTTGGAATAGAGAGTCACCCAAAGCCCGGATGTGCACGGCAAGATCAGGTGACGCCGACAACATGAGTCCGCCGCGCCGGTCGGATGAACCCCTTTTGGGGCACGCGGGAACTCGCTGTCGCCGGCACGCGGGAGTCGGCGATGGGCGTGCGCTCCGGCTGATGGCATCGCGTCCGCCCGTTCATGCGGCCGGTTGCACGGGAAAGTCGTCACCGGCAGACCTATCCAAGTGAACTACCTGGTGTTCCGCCAATCTCGAGTTTGCGGGCTCCTCGCCTCGGCTAGGACTGACATCGGGGATGGTATCAGGGCGAGGCTCCCGCCGAGCCGCTTCGGAACCCTGCGTCGCGACGGGCGGCGCACCAGGAGGTTCGCCCTCCCAAGGATGCCTTTCGTAACCCCTACAATGAAGTTGACGCAGCACCACGGCGTTGCCCGGTTTGGTATGACGGTTCCACCCAGATCGTTGCGGTCAACCCTCTCTCGGCGATGCGCTGCCGCGGTGGTTCGCTCTCGGGGCGCGGATCAGGATCGGCCGGGGTCGTCGGTGTCTGTTTGGGGGAACGGCGGCGGCGGTGCCGGTTCGACACCCACACCGGGTGCGGCCGCGGGTGCGGGTGTTGCTGCGTAGTGATCTGCGGACCCGGCGGCTGCCATAGGGGTCGGCGCTGCGCCGGCCGCCGCGATGTCGTTGTACCCGCTGCGTACGAATGACTTCGGGCGTCGCCGCCCGCCCCGCAGGACAAGGAGGGCGAGGAAGCAGATCGAGCTGAAGATGAGCCCGCATAGCACGGCCACCTTCTCCTCGCCGTGCCCGTAGCTCCAGTGTCGCGCAATGAACGTGATGCACGCACCGATGCCGAGCATCGTCACGGATTGAAGAAAGGGGCGGAGCGTCTCTCGCCAGAAACCGTCTCGTTTGATCGGCGTGGTCTTGCACAGCGCGAACAGCGACATCGTGCCGCAAGCGATGCAACCCACGAGCACCCCGGTTTTGTCATCGTAACTCAGTTCGCGCATCAAAAGCATCATCAGAAACGTAACGATGGATCCGCCCATCAGAACAAACGCGATGATGCCCCAAAAACCTCGACTGATGCCCCACCGATATCGCGGTCCGCCACCTCGAGGACTCGCGACACTGTCGTTCGGATCCGCGGTCGCGGGCTGCGCGAACGGTGGAATCGCGGCGGCGCCGCCGTGTTCGAGGCACGTTGTAGCCGGGTCGTTGCACGCAGCGCAACCGTCCCTTGGATCCGCGCCACGGGCCACGCCACTCACGGCCTGAAATACGCGGTCTTCGGTGGGCGATCCCTCAACCGTTACACCTTGCGCGCCTGCCGCCACGGCATGCACGGATCGCCGACCAAGCACGAACCAAGCCATCATCTGCAATACCAAGTGCGCTGCCGCCGCAACGCCGCCGGCTATCAGGACGAACTCTTCGGGGTCACTATCCATGATCGCGCCGCCGATGGCGGTGAAGAATATAGCCACGAGACCGGACCACGCCGCGCCCCAGATGTTCAATTCCCCGCGCGCTCCACGCTCGACGACTTTTTCCCAACTTCGCGCGCCAAGCACCGCGGTGGCAAGCAAGCCTATGAAGATGGCCGCACCGACCTCCCCTGAGCGTCCGGCGAACATCGGCATCAGCGCGATAGCCAGCGGACCCGCCGCGACCAATATGCGGACAAGCCCTTTGGTCCAGTACGGGTCGTCCTCCATCCGCCATCGACGCAGGATTGATCTGCTTCCCGCAATACCGATCGCCAGCGCCGGGATCAGCAGTCCGGCTGCCGTGCCCGCCTCCTCCCGGATGCCCCAGTCGCCGCCGTAGGCTTCGCTCACAATGAACCCATATCCTATTGAAACCCCGGCCGTCAGAAGGCAACCGACGAAGATCCGCCGCACGAGGCTGGCTTTGCTGCGCTTCGTCGGTGTGCCGCTTCCCGAAGGCGCGAGCGCCTGCGGTGGCGAAGAAGCGGCGGCTGCGGCGCGGTGAGCCGCTTCCGATGCCGCCTCCGCGGCCGATTGCGACGCATTCTTGAAGCCGCCTCCGCGCTTCCCGGCGAGCTTCGCCATTTTCCGCTCGACCTTGTTCGAGAGTTTTTCCATCTTGCGTGCGAGGCGCTCGTTGAGCGGCACGGCGAAGGGCGGCGGCGTGGGCGGCATCGCCTGCGGTGCGACCGCGCGCTTGACGAAATCGCGAACGTGTCCCGGAATCGGGTTGGGCGACGGCATGGGTGAATGCCCTATCGCGGGTCCGCCGTGATTGACGGCGACGGTCAGACTCGCCGGTCGGAATCCGGCTACGCTGTTTTGAAGTTCTTCGCCCGCGAGCATGTCGCTGACCATCTCGTCAACGCTCTGGTAGCGGTCCTTGGGATCCTTGATCAGGGCCTTGCGAATGACCGCCGCGAACGGTTGTGGCAGGTTGTCCACTTCCGGCTGGCTGGTGAGGTGTTTCATGAGCACCTCGCCCATACTCGCGCCCTCGAAGGGCACGCGTCCCAGGAGCATCTCGTAGAGCATGACGCCGAGCGCATAGATGTCGACGCTGTGCGAGTAGTTGCCGCTGCCGATCTCCGGTGCCATGTAATGCACCGTGCCGATGCTCGCGGTTTGGGCGCTGTGGCGTGAGACCGAGATAAACTTGCTCAGTCCGTAGTCGCCGATCTTGACGTATCCGTCGTCGTAGAAAATGTTTCCGGGTTTGAGGTCGCGGTGCACGATGCCGCGATCGTGCAGATGGCTAAGACCCTTCGCGATTTCCCGAACGAAAAACGCCGCCTTTTCCGGCTTGAACCCGTTCGATTCGGCGATCAGCAAGTCGCGAAGCGATGGTCCGGAGCAGTACTCCATGATGATGAAGTAATCACCGTCCACACTCTTCTTGACGTCGAAGATGGTGACCAGGTGCGGGCTTTTGAGGTTGATCGTATGGCCGACGCCGCGCAGCTCGATCTCGGGGTTTTCTTTGAGGTATTTCAGCGCGACCTCGCGCCCGCCGTCGCTGATGGCGTAGTACACCTCGCCGAACCCCCCGGCGCCGACCGCACGCTGTATGGTGTAGTCCTCCAGAGGTCGATCGCCGTGTTTGAATCTGTATGCCATGACTCTTCGCTCAACGCCTTGGGGTCGATCGACTCAGTGCCGTTCGCTCGAAACGACGCCCCCATGTCGTTTCTTCGTATAGTCTGACGCGCTTCCCTGCCCTTTGCACTTATACGTTACCACGTTCTTTTGAATCGCCGACATTCCGCTACATGCGGCGCCGCCAATCGTGGTGACGCCCCTTTCACACCACACCGCCACCCGGCGTGCGCGATACATACGGCGCCACCACCAGGCTGACCCCGGCAATCTCCGTCGGCACGCCCAGGGGAAGCGGCAGCGCCGTCGTGTCCACGTGCCCGTCGCTCTGCGGGCGCACCCAGAGTCCACCGTCGCGCTCGAACAGCACCAACGGCGGGGATGCGTGTCGACAGTGCATGTGCGCGGTCGGCCCACCGCCGATGATCGCGTGCCGCTGAAACAAGACCACACGCCGTACGTCGTTGGGCATCTTTGTCGTTTCGCTCAAGTCGAGTATGGCCGACGGACTCTTGCGGCTCGGCTTTCTGAAGGTGAATTTCGCCTTTCCGCCGAGCGCTGTTCGGTCTCCATCGCGGA
>JADFHG010000206.1 GCA_022567365.1 Planctomycetota bacterium
AAACCCGCGACCCGGGCTCCGTTCCATTTGTAGATGACCGACATCAGGAGCGGCACGATGGCGATCAAATAGAACACCCACAACCAGGTCATGCTCTTGTTGCGAAAGTACCAGCTCTCCATCGCCAAACGGCCCGCGTCCGGATAGACGCCTCCGGGCGACGCCTCCCGCAATCGTTCCGCGAGCTTGGCGACGGCGACGTTGACGGCCGGCGCGTCCTCGTCGATCCACGCCGACCCCAGCCTGGACCACGATTCGCGAATTGCACCGCGGAGTGTCGAATCGAGACCGGGGAGCGGTCGCGCCGCCGCGACACCCGCGTGCGCGGCGTCTCTCGGGGCACCGCCCATATCGACGATCTCGCGCATCGAAAACCACGGTCTGCCCGTTTCACCCTCGGCCTGCGCCACGACCCGCAGCTCGCGCATGAGAAAACCGGGTTCCGACACGGTCATCGCGAAGTTGATCGCGTCCACCTCCCTCGACGTGCGGATGAGGTCTGCCCCGAGGCGTTGTAGCAACCGGACGACCGACGGATGTTGCAAGAGCACCGGGGCGATGAGCCCCGACTTCATGAAGTCGGCCGCCCGGTCCGTCGCGAACGATGGATGGCCTTCGAGCGCCTGCACGAATTCCTTGCGCACAACCTTCTTCTTGACGTAGATGTAGTCGGACGTGTGGTATTCGCCCGGTCGAAACATCAAATCAAGATAGGTAAACGCGTGCGACTGACCCGCGAACTGCCGACCTCCCGTCACGAATCCCATGAACACCTTGGCGTGGGACTCGAACGAGCGGAGCCTGCCATCGGCCTGGACCGCCGTTTGGTTCAGTGGACCGAGATCCACTTCATTCGCAAAGGATGCGGCCTTGAAGACCGGCGTCTCCGCGGACCGATCGCATGCTGACGTGACCGCAAGCGCGCACGCGGTCCAAAGCACGAATAGACAAAGTTTGAAAGGTTTCGTTGTCATTGTTCCTCGCCCCGGCGTCCCACTCTGGAACGATGGTCCTCACACGGATATTTTCTCTTCGACCGTCGCCGGCGTTTCCGCCCCAAACTCCTCCGTGTCCTCGGTGGCTCGCCCGATCTTGGCCCGCGCGCGTTCGCTTCGCCGGCGGCGGATGATCGGTTTCACGTAGAACGCGAAGATCATCCCGGAGACCGAGATACAACACCCGGCAAGCTGAACATGCACGCCGTTGCGGTTGCCCACACCGAGACCCGTGTAATTCATGCCGCCCGACGGATTGCTCGGGGGGGGCTTGTCCCATGTCGACTGAAAATACCAATACCCACCGTACTCGGTGGGGGCGTTCACCGAGATCGGTCTGAGCTCCGACCACGAGTCGCCGTCGCGAAACCGCAGACGGCTCACATAGTTACGGATTGTGCTCGCGCCGCCGCTATAGCCACCCACGTGCGTCAACAACTCGAAGTCTTCCATGGCGACCGGGTTGAGGAGCTTGCGCCGTTCCCGTGAGAACACAACCTCCACTCGCGTCCCATCCGCGAGCACAAACACCTCGGGCGTATACGGAATGCGGCCCTGGTACGCATACTGCGGTCCGGGCAGCACGTGCGGGTTGTATTGCAACCAATGGCTCTCGATCCTGTCGCCTTGTCGGACCTCGACGCGGATCATCGAATAGAACTCGCCGGCGTTCGCCTGCTGCCTTTCCACCGGAATGATGGTCGGCCGCGCTTGAAGCGTCGCGTTGCGGTAGAGCGCCTCGACGCGGACGGAAAGGTCGGGCGCGATCTCGACGTCTTCCCCGACGCTTACGTCTCGATCGACGATCCGACCCTCGTCCATGCTGTTGACGATGAGCCGAATGGGTCCGTCCTTGACGGCGGCGAAAATGATCGGCGGAGCACCGCTCTGATACGTCATCTCGATCGCTTCGTCGATGATCCTCGGTGCGCCGGCCGCCTGCCCGTGCGGATCGTCGCCCAGTTCGGCTCGGTCGCGCGTCAGTTCGGGATTGTCGAACACCCATCGGGTCCAGGTTCTTTCCGGCGTCTTGATATCGACGAACGCCAGAGAGACGACTCGGCGGTTATCCACCGGGAAGGCGTCATTGTGGAACTGAATGCGGTATTCGTAATCCGTGCCTTCGATCGGCGTGAAGGGTCCGTTTCTGCCAACGGCGGTTCGATCGGTCAGCGGTACATCAAGCGACACGTCTGCACCGGGCACGGCGATCTTCAATGTCGCCAAGCTAGGGCGATTCGGTATCGAACCCAATTGGTCCTCATGGTCGAGCCACTTGAATTCGACAAAACCCGCTTCGGTCCTGCTCTTTTCTCGATCAAACGCGAAGAGTTCGTACGTCCGCGGCCGCCCATTCGCAGCCGTCGCAACGACGCGCAACATCGGATTGAGCGCTAAACCACCGTCGACCACTCGCTGCCGCAAACGTGCGTACCGCAAGTATCCCGTCACGCGGAGGTCGGCGTCGCCCAGTGCGCCGGCGCCCTCGGGCGGCGGCACGCGCAGGTCGAGCGCGTCGGGAGTAAATCCATTTCTCTGTGCGGCGGTCTCGAAGAAGACCTGGTCGCGCGATGCCACGCGGTTATGGTAGCGGGGCATCCCCGTAATGGGACGCTGTGCCCATTCCTCGTCTCCGACTCGGCGCGTGAACAGTGCCCACGTCTGCATTACGTGGAAGTATTCCTGCGGCTCGTATTCGAGCGACAGTTTCAGATCTTCATCGACGAGCTTGCGACCGAGCGATTTGATCGCCCGCCCCTTTCCCGGAATGATGTCCTCGGTGTATTGGGGATATCCCGCGAGCAACTGACGAACAAACGGCTCCCCCACGGGTGGGTGAACCGCAACGTTGACGGCGTACGCGGTCTCGCCCTTGTGCTCGTCCGACAGGATTGGCCAGGCACTGTTGGTACCCTGGATCTCGAACTCCCAGTGCTCGCCCCCGGCATGGGCGTGGATGCGGTTTCCCGGCAAGGCGACGAGTGAGACCGGCTCGTGCAAACCGGGTATTTCGATCACCACCTGGCGGCGGAAGACGTGGGTATCACCCTCGACCTTTGTTCCGAAATACCAGTAGGAGCCGACGCATAGGGTAATGATCCCGGTGTGGATCGCCCAGACCCCGGCGTTGACCAGACGCAGCGGAATCCGGCGCACCGTCGTGACGATCAGAATGGAGCAGAGAAGCAGCATGAGCCCGTTGAAGACGGGCGTGTGAAACCACTCGAACTCGGTCATTTCGAGCAGACGGTGTTGGCGAACCCAGGGTACGGCGCTGCCGATCGAACAGTAGATGAACAGCATCGCGAACACCGCGACGCCGCACCAGACATTCGAGAATAGATCCGTCAAACGGCCCAAGGGTCCGCGCCGCTTCCGCGCGGTTTCGCGTTTCGAATACGGGTGGTCTACCGAGTCTTCCAACATCATGCCCATCTCGTTTTCGACTGATAACGGATCCATCCGACCTCGACGCCGGAGAATCGCCCCGTTCACGCCATTATAGCGGTGGGGACGACTGTTGGCAGTCGTTCGGGATGGACGACCGGTGCACGCAATCCGTCACGCCCACGGCGCTTCGATGTAGACCCGCCGGGGCCGTATGCTATCGGACGCCGCGGCACGGATCTCCTTGTCTAGTGCAGAGATTCAAGCAGATGGCCTCTTATCCGAACCTAGGGCCGTGAGGGAGGAGACACGCTTTCATTCGTCGAGCCGCTTCCTGACGGGCGCGGTTCGGGGCGGGATACGCCTCCCCAATTCTGAATCACTACACTAGCACAACCGGTCGATATTGGACGCGTGCGCGATGCCGGACAATAGCGCAACAGCACGCTTCGGCCCGTGCGGGGTTTCAAGACCCCAGGGGCGCTGTACGATTGGGCACGCTCATCCCGGCGCTTTCTTGTCGCCAGAACAGGACATCTGTCGCCGGCAGTTTTCGGGCGCCGCCCTACGGGGTCGTGCGCGACAGCGACGGAACGTCCTCGCCGGCGATGACGCCCGCGTCAGCGGTTGCCACGATGGAGCCGGTCGGCACGATGTAAATCTCGACACGTCGGTTCGCGCTCGCCCCCTTCTCCGTCGCGTTGTCGGCGATCGGTCGGTATTCTCCGCATCCCATCACGCCCACGCGTTTCTTGTCGTATCCAGCCTTTAGCAAGACCTGTGCCACGGAAATCGCCCGATGGGCCGACAAGTGCCAGTTGGTCGGGTGACGCTCCCGCGTCCTGGGTGACGAGATGGGTCGGCTGTCCGTATGCCCGACAACGATGATCTCGAATCTCTCGGCCGACGACGACTTGAGCACCTCACTGAAGCCGTTCAGAGAACGTTTCGAAGGGTTGCGCACGACGTCGCTCCCGAGCGCGAAAAGCAGATCCGATTTCCACTTGACCGTACCCCGTTTCGGGTCGTAGTCGACCTGCCCCGGGTGGGCGGCGGCGAACTGCTCGAGCGCGTGGTGTAGCGGCTGCGGGAGCTTCGGTCCGGTGACGACGATGTCCCCAAGCCGTGAGTTCTCCGCCATTGACGTCAGCCGTCGTTCGGCTTCGGTGACCAGCTTGTTGAGAAGATCGTTTTCGTCGCGAAGATTCACGGTCAACTCGCGGTTGGCTTCGTGTTCGCGTTCGAGGTGCCCGAGTTTGGATCGCGACATTTCAGCAGCGCTGCGCGCGTCCAGGAGCTCGGTGGCCAGTTGCTCCTTCTCCGCAAGCACATTTCGATGCGTTGCCTGCAAACGCCGGTGGTCGTCAAGCGAAACACATCCACCGATCGACCCCAACACCAAACCCGCCCCCAACACCGCCACCATCCGATTGCAAGAGCGCATCGCACGCCTCCTATGCTTGTGCACCACGCATCGAGTCCGCGCGGTCACCACTCGACCGCGCCGTCCATTTCCCGTGTAATCCGTCAATGCCGAACGCGCAAACCAACTTTATCCAAGGCGTATGCCGCTACTGGGTGCTCGGTGGAATTGGGCGGCCATTAGGACCGTATGTGCCAAGACGAGCCACCGGACGCTGCGCCGTCATGACCGCCGTACATCCTGCCCCGTTCGTCACGCTGGATCCACGCGCCGGACCCGGTTCAACCGGAACGTTTCGCAAGAACGGTCGTGATCGCCATGGCGATCACGCCGACCAGGAGCGAGCCCCCCGCGCACCACGCCAGGTTTTGGTAGATGAAGTCAAGAATGCCCGGCGACACGTCGCGTACCAGAGACGCGGCCCCGAGTCCACCGAAGCACATCGCGATCGTCGACACGACGAGCAGCGCCGTCAGGCCGGATGATATCGCATCCGGCGCATGCGCCACGACGCCGACCGTTGGGGCTCCGACCGGCGCGGTCGGCTTGGGAGCCAGACCGGGGTCGAAGATGTCGTCTTCGGGACCGGTTGAGGCAACGTCGGCGGCTTCGTCAATGCCCGCCCGCGTGGCCTCGCCCATCTCGATCGTGCCGCTTTCCTCTTCGGTGTAGATTTCGTCGAGGAGTTCCGCGCCGAGCGACGTGTCGTCGCTTTCCCGCGTCAGGTCGAGGATGCCCGACCCGCTGCCGACACCGTCGATACCCAATCCGCCAACGTCGCTGACGGCGGTTTGCGCGAGCGGATCGACCTGCTCATCCAACTCGTCATCGTCGAATACGCTGACCCCGACGGAATCGACGACCGTGTCGCCTTTCTTTTTCTGTGCGGCTTTCGTATCGGACACCGCGGTACCGCCCGCCATGTCCTCCGCCTCCAGATCTTCGAGGCTCAGCAGATCGCTGCCCGACGCCGCAAGCACAACGCTGCTGTCGTCGGCCGGCTCCAACACGATATCGCCGGTGGATTGCGCGCTCGGACCCCCGTGCGAACCCGCGAGCGCGTCGACGTCGCCTACCTTGTAATTGACCTTCCCGGCGTCGCGAAACTCACGAATCTTGCCGGATCGCACCAGATCCTTGAGCTCCGCCTCGGTCTTGCTCAGGCGCTCGCACGCTTCCTCAGCCGAATAGAAATTCTTCGCCATCGATTACCAGTCCCCATGAGCGTGTCGATTCGACACAAGCGTCCGTCAGGGCATGTCCATTTCGCTTTGCTGAAGCCGGGTCTTCCGCTCCTGCTCGACCATCAACTCCACGGCATCCGGCGGCAGGTCGCAGCCGTTGAAATCCTCTAGGAAGCGATCATACTTCCAAGTCCGCGCCGCCGCCAGCCGCAGGCAGCCTTTCTGCGCCAGATACTCGTATACCCAGATCGTTGATTTATCCAGATCAACCATGTACACGCCGTGCGTGCCCTTTGAAAGCTGCCCGGAAAAGGCGAAAACCCCGCGAGCACCGCCGCTCATCACGGGCTGAGCCAACGCAATTCCGCCGGGCGTATCGTCCAGCCGCAGGATCTCGGCCGTTGCGATGACGAGCAGCGCTCCGGCTATGACCCAGAACACCGGATGCGGCGCCGGACGGACGTTGGCCACACCAGGGGCGTCGGATGGTCCGTTCGCTTCGATCGCGGTCATCCTTCCAGTAAAGCTCAGCTTGCACCAGACAGTTGGGTCCACAAACACGCGGACCACACAGCGTTCAATTATAGGCCCTGCGCCCGCGGACTCAACCGCCTTTCGCGCGGCGAAGATCCGCGGACTCAAACGCCTTTCACGTGGCGAAGAAAAAGGGTGGCGTGCATGACAGATCACCAGGCTGGCGCGTTCGAGAGTGCGAGAGTGCGAGAGACTCGCAGAACCGTCAACCGCTGGAACCGTCGGTGGACCCGGAAAAAGGGCGCCGAGTGGACGACGGCTCTGCGGATCCACAAAGCCCGCCATGTGGACGGACCCCCCAGACGTCACTCGTGTTGCAAGGGTGCGAAGGCGTGAAGGCCGCCAGGTCGCGAAGGGGTTAGGGCGCGAACGCACAATCGGCAAGCGCACCCTGGCCCATGCCTGGTGCCGCCGAA
>JADFHG010000207.1 GCA_022567365.1 Planctomycetota bacterium
CCCACACAAACGCCAACCGCCGCTGCTCGATCGCAATACGCCGTCTCGACCCAAGCCCCACGCGTCCGCCGTCGTTGAACCTGAGCATGACGGCGGGTGATGCGGCGAGGATAGGCCCACCAACGGGCAAGGCAAGACCCGCCGGGGATGCGGGCGGGCGACAGGCGCCCACGATCATGTTTGTCAGAGGTTCAGCGTCGTGGATTGTCGGTCATGGAAAGACGTTTCTTGGCGGGGGCAATGACGAAAGCACGCCGAGCCGCGGGCTTCAGCCCGCGCGATTACGCACCGGTGACGGGCCTTTGCGCATCAATGGCACACGCGCGGTTGGGTTCTCCGGCCTGACCAGGCTATGTAGTGCTACAAGTCCGCGGAACAGCATCGGTCCGGCCGGGGGCTTGCGCTTATCCCCGCACTCGGCATTTCAACGCCGATGGTGCACTACGGCAGCGCCTGCTCGCCCGTGAAGCCGAATTTCTCCTCGAGCCCGACGCCTCTCCTGCCCTTGCTGCCCTCGTCCGGCGTGGACGCCGCGGGCTCGCTTGTATCGTCCGTCTTACTGAACACGGAGTATGCGTACGCCGCGCCCGCGACAAGTAGGAGCACGAACAACAATTTGCCGGCTTTCATCTTGGTTTCTCCATTTGGGTACCGAACCCGAGGTTTTCTCGACACTCTTGCACGTTAGCCGCCCGGTAAAGAACACGACAGCGATATCGCTCACTCAAGTTCTCGGGCGTCCCACGGCCGCCGCGGGGGGCGGCCGCTACTTGTTCAGCAGGCTGTGAGACTCAGCACACTGCTGTTGTATCGCCATCCGTCCCGCGCCCACCGATGGAAAGCTCAGGCGACGGGCTGAAACGACTCCGCCCATCGTACGGCCCGAACCAAACCGCCCGAAAGCGGGACTTTCGGATCATACCCGAGTAATTCTCGAGCCTTGCCGATGTCCGCCACATAGCGGGTGACCTCGCCCACGCGCGACGGCTCATAAGTAGCCATGGGCTCCTTGCCCAGGGCCAGCGACAGGATATTCACCACGTCGACCAATGTATTTCCCTGTCCGTTGGCGAGGTTGACCGTTTGACCCACAACCCGCCGTGCGACCAGCGCGTCGGCGCCGGCCAACACACCGGTGATGCAGTCGTCCACATAGGTGAAGTCGAGAACCTTTTCCCGACCGTACACGATGATCGGCAACTCGTCGGCGATTCGTTGCATAAAGAGCGGAATCACACGTTCCATTCGATCGTTATCATTGTCGTATCGGCCGTAGACGTTGCTGAAGCGGAACACGAGAAAGGGCAAGCCGTAGCACTGCGCATACGAATAAATCAGGGCTTCGCCCGCGATCTTGCTCGCGCTATAGGGGCTTTCGGCCACGACGAAATCGGCCGCCTCTTCCTCGGTCACGTGGCGATGGATGTCGCCGTAGACCTCGCGGGAGCTGGAAAAGATCATCGGCAGGTCGTTCCTGCGGCAATAGTCGAGGGTGGTGAACAACATCTTGATGTTGTCCATCGCCCGCTCCGGATGCTCGACTAGCTCGAACACCTTGGCGTTCGCGGCAAAGTGAAGCACGATGTCAAACGATTTGCCGGAGGGCATATCGGCAAAGGCCGCCTCCGTCAGGTCGAGATGCGTGGTCTCGATATCATTCGTCCACGTGTTCACGCGCTTGTCGATACCGACGACGTGGTCGCCGCGCTCGAGCATCGCCAGCCCGACGTTTGTACCGATTTGTCCGCTCGATCCGGTGATAAGGACATTCATCTGCGATTCATCCAGGAAAAGGCCGTTGGGAAATCATAACTCGAACCATCGTCAACTGTCTGCCTGTGTCACAATGATGTTGACACACGTAATTGGCACCATGTTTCACAAGTCCCACGACAATCTGAGCCGCAGGCTCGAGCCTGCGCTATCCCGCGAGCGCAGACAACGGTCACGACCGTTCGTGACATCGCGCGGGCTGAAGCCCGCGGCTCGGAGGAGAAACATAGTCGCAGAACCCATGAAACACAGCACTAGCCACTGGCGGCCGCCACTTTGATCTCACCCCGCACGATCGATTGCTCGATCCGATCGCACACGAGATGATACGCCAACTGGTGGATCTCCTGAACCCGGTCGCTCACCTCGTGGGCCGCTCGAAAGCAGTAATCAGAAAGCTCGGCCAACGCGTCGCCGGTTCGGCCCGTAAAACCGATCGTGCAGGCGCCGATCGCCCGCGCCCGCGTCATCGCGCGAATCACGTTCGGCGACGAACCCGATACGCTAAGCGCCCAGACCACGTCCCGGTCGGTGACCAGCGCGTCGACCTGCCGCGCGAAACAGTTCTCGCCGCCCGTGTCGTTCACCACGGCCGTGAGGATCGATGTATCGGTGGTCAGTGCGATCGCGGGCAACGCCCTGCGGTCGTGTTTGAATCGCCCGACGAGTTCGGCGGCGATGTGCTGCGCGTCGGCCGCACTCCCGCCGTTGCCGAGGATATAGAGCCTTCCACCGGAATCGAACGAAGCCAGCACCTGATCCGCGATCCGTTCGAGTAGCGATACGTCCGCCTTGACGGCCTCGACCGCCGTCTCGTGGGCTTCGATTTGCGTCAGCATTGATTCAGTCATGCGAAAGTCGAATCCAGCGGTCCGTCGCACATAATGTGGTGGATGGGATTCGGTTGGGTGCCACGGGCAAACATCTTCGCCCGTGCGGCCGGTCCGGGCGACACGGGGAGGCGGGCTTGCCCATACCGCCCTACACCGGCTTCCTTGGATTCCGGAGGACTTCGACGAAGCACCACCATGCGAGGGTGCGAAATCGTGTAACGCCCGTGGTCTTGCATCATCGCGCGGGCTGAAGCCCGCGGCTCGGGAAACAGAAGTGGGAAATGCACTAACATGGCACGTTGCCCCCACGAATTTGTGCGATCAGGCCGCTCGTGCTGAGACCCTCCATCAGCGGGATCAACTCGACGCGACCGCCGATCGACTCGACAAACTCCCGTCCGACGACACCCTTGTCCGCCCAGTCCTCTCCCTTTACCAATACGTCCGGGCGGAGGACACGGATCAGGGATTCCGGTTCCGGTTCGTCAAAACCGACCACATAGTCCACGCATTCAAGCCCCGAAAGGACGATCGCGCGATTCTCGAATGTGTTGATCGGGCGATCATCGCCCTTGCCCTGCGCGCGGACGGAAGCGTCGCTGTTCAGCCCCACGACGAGTACACCGCCCTGTTCACGACATCCACGTAGGTATTCCACGTGGCCGGCGTGTAGAATATCGAAGCAACCGTTGGTGAACGCGATCGTTTCCCCTCGGTCGCGGCGGAGCCCCAGCTCTGCGATTAGTTCCGAGACGCCGCGGAGTTTCCCGTTGCCGCTCAGGCGCTCGAGACGAAGCTCGGCAAGGATTTCGTCCGTCGATATCGGCACGCACCCGAACTTTTCGACCTCGAGTCCACCGGCCACGTTCGCCAGCCGTACCGCGCTTTCAAGGTCCACCCCGGTCGCCACGGCCGCCGCGAGCATGGCCACCACAGCATCACCCGCGCCGGTGTTGTCATATACCGCCCGCGGCACGGTTCTCACGTGCAGCCAATCCTCATCCTTGCGAACCAAGACCGCGCCGTCACGGTCGAGCGTGGCCACCACGGCGTTGATTTCCAACCCTTCGCACAGCTCGGTTGCCGCCTTCGCGACCTCGTCCAGCGTGTCGAGGTTTCGCCCCGCGCAAAGGGCGAGCTCGGCCCGGTTCGGCGTGATGACGTCGGCGCCGCGATACCGGCCAAAGTCGTTCAATCTCGCCGGATCGACGAGCACGGGTTTCCCCTGCTGCCGGGCGATCTCGATGATCGTCGCGACGAGTTCTGCCGACACCACGCTCTTGTCGTAGTCTTCGATACAGATCGCATCCGCGTCCGGGATCGCGGCGGTGGTGGCGGCGGCGATGCGGCGAGCGTCGGCCGGTTGGAGCGGGCTTGTGTCTTCCTCATCGACGCGCAAAAGCTGCTGGCGATGGCGATGCTGGGCCAGACCAACGAGCCGCGTCTTGGTCGTGGTGGGGCGGTCCTCGAGATCCAGGATCGCCGACGTGTCGATCGCCAGTTCCCCGAGAAGTCCGCGCAGCGTCTTGCCATGCCGGTCCGCGCCGATCGTGCCGCAGCACATCACCTTGCACCCCAGCGCGACCAGGCAAGCGGCCACGTTGGCGCTTCCCCCCACGGCTTCGCGCGTCTCGACCGTGCGAAGGACCGGAACGGGGGCCTCGGGGCTGATCCGCTCCGCGTCGCCGTAGATGTAGCGATCGAGGATTAGATCCCCGACAAGCAGCACTCGGCAACCGGCGAACTGCCGGACGCATTCCGAAAGATCACGACTCATCTGCAACTTCCTGTTCATACGGCGGCCATCTCACCGCATTTGGCATACTATGGTAGGGTTCACCACGCCGGTGCGTCAACTCGGCCCCGTCGATCGTGCCCGTCGATCGTGCGTAAGGCGGATCGGCCGGCGGATCGGGCGAGGTGCCCTCGGACCGGAGAACGCACAGACGCGCAGACGTCCAGTCGGGCGAGCGGTGTTCGTTGAATGCCCGCGCCGATGCGTTATCATGGCAGTCCGTTGAAAAAGTAGCGGCCGCCCACCGTGGCGGCCGTCAAACGCCCGAAAACGGAAGCCTACTACGCCGCCATCGGGTTCTTCGACAGGTTGATAGCGCGGCAAGGCCGGCGATCGCAAAGGAGTGCAACGAATGGCCGCACAACCACCCATGGAGACCGCCGCGGCACAGCTCGATCTTGTGTTCCCGCCGGTTTCCCGACCGCCCGAGGAACAGGACTTGAGCAAACGGACAACCGCGAAGCCGAAACCCACGACCAAGGCCCCCCCTGCGCAGGGGGGCAACGCCCGTCGCGGCGCGAGCGCCGAGACGCTGGCCAAACAACAACGCGAGATTTCGGTTTCCGAGTTCTTCGCGAAAAACCGCCACCTTCTCGGATTCGACAACAAGCGAAAGGCCCTGCTCACCACCGTCAAAGAGGCCGTCGATAACAGCCTCGACGCCTGCGAAGACGGCGGGATCCTCCCGGAAATCGAAGTCACCGTCAAACAGACGGACCAGGATCGCTTCCGAGTCACCATCCATGACAACGGTCCGGGCATCGTCAAGAGTCAAATACCCAATGTGTTTGGGAAATTGCTCTACGGGTCCAAGTTCCACCGCCTCAAGATGTCGCGCGGGCAGCAGGGGATCGGGATCAGCGCCGCGGGCATGTACGGGCTCATTACGACCGGAAAACCCGTCAGGATCATCAGCCGCACCGGCAAGCGCGCGACCGCCCACATGTACCACCTCGCGATCGACACGAAGAAAAATCGTCCCGACATCATCAAAGAGGAAACCGTCGAAGTCGATTGGCACCACGGCACCGAGGTCGTCATCGAATTAGTGGCGTCGTACAACAAGGGCCGACAGAGCATCGACGAATACCTCGAATTGACGGCCATCGCGAACGCGCACGCCCGCTTCATCTACCACCCGCCGATCGGCAAAACGGTCATAATCGAACGCAGCACCCAGACGCTCCCCGAGGAGACGAAGGAGATCCAGCCACACCCGTACGGCATCGAACTCGGCACGTTTATCAAGATGCTCAAGGAGACCCACGCGAAGAAGCTCGGCGCGTTTCTGGCAACCGAGTTTTCGCGCGTGAGCGACGCGGTCGCAAAAAAGGTGTGTGGCCAGGCAGGGTTGACTACTGCAACCTGGGTAAACGGAATCGATCCGCCGACCGCCGAACGGATATACAATGTCCTCCAAGACACGAAACTCAAGGCGCCTTCGACCAACTGCCTCGCGCCGATCGGGGCCGAGGCCATACTCGCGGGTCTCTTAAAGGGAATCAAGGCCGAGTTCTACACCGCGAGCACGCGGCCTCCGAGCGTATATCGAGGCAACCCGTTTCAGATCGAGGTCGGTCTCGCGTACGGCGGCCAGCTCGGCAGCGATCACCGCGACGACGGTTCGGCGAACGGCAAGACCGACAAGACCGACAAGACTCAGGCACGGATCATCCGATTCGCCAATCGCGTGCCGCTTCTCTATCAGCAAAGCTCCTGCTGCACCCACAAAGCCGTCGTCGACACGAATTGGGGCAACTACGGTCTGTCGCAGTCGTCCGGAGCGCCGCCGCGCGCTCCGATCGTCATCCTGATCCACATGGCCAGCGTATGGGTGCCGTTCATTTCCGAGGGCAAAGAGGCGATCGCGGACTACGACGAGATTCGCAAGGAGGTCCGTCTCGCACTGGCCGAGTGCGGCCGACGGCTGGGGATCCTCCTTCGCCGCAAGCGCAAGAAAGCCGCCCACGCAAAGCGCCGCGACGTGTTCACCCGCTATATCGACGAAGTCGTCGAAGCCGCCCGCGCGATTACGGTGATCAACAAGGACGAGTTCCGCAAGGCCCTGGTCGCCCGCTCGCGGGTCCACACCGAACAAGCCGACGTCGAGTTCGACGATCACGGGAAAGTCATCAAACCAAAGACCGTCCGCAACGACCTCGGCCTGTCTGATACAGTCGTCGTCGAGCAGAACCAGGAACCGCCGGATCCGCTGGCGTTGTTTGATGTAGGGGAGGCGGTCGGGCAAGTGGTGAAGGCGGGGCGGAAGAAGACACACATGACGGCCCGAGGCAAGATGACGAGACAATCGAAACGGGGAGTGCGCCGATGAAACGCGCGAACGATAGGGAAGAAGGCGAAGCGATGTTGCCGAGCTACCGGACGGCTATGCCGCCGTACTGCATCGCCGAGCCCCAGCGGGGCGAACCGAGAATAGCCACGGGCGCGAGCCCGTGGGAGGAAGCCTCTCGCACCGATCAAGTCCCCGGTAGGGCGCAGCAGATCCTGG
>JADFHG010000208.1 GCA_022567365.1 Planctomycetota bacterium
TGCCTTTGACGGACGCCGATCAACGCCCGGATCCTTCGCGGAGTTCGTAGTGCGCACCGGAGGCGAATGGACCGAAGGTCTCCGCGGCGCCGCCCGGCCACCGGACGACGACCGTATCCACGGCCGTCGCCGAACCCAGCCCGAAATGGACCCGCGGATCGTTGCTGGATTGAAAACCGTAGCTGGGCGACACCGGTCGCGACTGCTGCATGCCGTTGGATTTCGCTGTGACGGTTGCGCCGATCGCGTCACACCCGGCGCGATTGAGCACCCGAAACATGATCCAGTTCCCTTTGGTTCCCGCTATGTTGCGAAGCACGTAGGGTGCGGCGTCGCGATTGGCCACTACGACGTCGATATCGCCGTCGTTGTCGATGTCGCCGAGGGCTACGGCCCGACTCGTCGCGATGAGCAATTCGGCGGTTCCCCCTCTGGGTAGGAACTCCTCGAAACGGGCGTCGCCGAGACCCCTGAATAGGAGATTCGGGTCGGCATATCGATCGTCGGGATCGTGCGACGGCTGGTGGAGCATGACCCGCCCGTTCGCGATGTAGACATCAAGGTGTCGGTCATGGTCGAAATCGGCAAAACCCAGACCGAACCCGGTATACCAATAACTCGGCGCGCCCAATCCCGTAGCTGCCGTCTGATCATCGAAGACACCGCCGGTGTTGACGTAGAGCGTGTTGGTTTCGTTTCGAAGGTGGGAGAGGAATATGTCGAGGTCGCCGTCATCGTCCACGTCCACGGTCGATACGCCCATCCCGGCTTCCGCCACACCGTGGATGTTGAGCGCGCAACCGGCGAGAAGGGCATCGTCGACGAAGCGTCCGTCGCCCTGATTGACCCAGAGCTGGTTGGCGGTGCCGTCGTTGGCGATGTAGATGTCCGTATGGCCGTCGGCGTTGAAGTCGGCGAACACGACGCCGAGCCCGTGTCCGAATGCGCCGCCCAGGCCCGCGCTTTCGGTCGCGTTCTCGAATCGTCCGTTGCCCAGGTTGCGATAGAGCGTGTCCGTGGCCGGGGCGTTGTAGTTGTTTGGCTTGCAATAGTCGATCACGCCGGCGCTGGAATAGCACCGCAACTCGCGCGCGCGCGTCCAATTTAGGTAGTTCGCAATGACCAGATCGAGCAGCCCGTCGCCGTCGTAATCCCCGAACGCCGCGCTGGTGCCCCAGGATGCGTCATCGACACCGGCCTCCGTGGAGACGTCGGTGAACGTACCGTCGCCGTTGTTTCTGTACAGCACGTTCGGACCAAGGTTGGTCACGTAGAGATCGATGTCGCCGTCGTTGTCGTAGTCTGCGCATGCACATCCCATTCCGTAGCCGGTGTCACCGACACCGGCAGCGGTCGTGACGTCATGAAACGTACCGTCACCGGCGTTTGCGTAGAGCTTGTTTGCGACCGCGGGCGACGGGCCGTCCTCCAGGCTTCCGCCTTGCACTAGATAGAGATCGAGATCGCCGTCGTTGTCGTAGTCGAAGAGCGCGGCGCCCGCGGTGATGATCTCGGGAAACCAGAACCGTTCCGCGTGTCCGGATACGTGGGTAAAGTCCACTCCGATATCCCGCGCGACCTCCTCGAACCACGGGGCATCGGCCCGCTTGGCCGACTCCGGGGGCGCCGTGCGACGGCAACCGTACGGGCCGGCAAGCACAACCGATGCCAATACCAGGCACACACGGGCGTAGTCGTGGAACGCGCGGAACCTGTGTCCGACACCACCGCACCTTTCGCAAGACGCGGTGCATGGGAGGTTCGCCCGTTCTTTCATCGTTGGCACGATCATTGTCGGGGTCGGTGCCTTTCTAGCGATTCGTGATCCGTTCGAGTCGTTGACGTGCCCGATGCACCTGCGGCGCGTTGGGCGCGATACGTTCGGCGTTTGCCAAGGCGCGGCGGGCCTGCTCGTAGTCACCGAGCTGCAGCGATGCCTCGAAGATGCCCAGCAGCGCCGGATGGAAGGACGGCGAACGCTCGAACGCGGCCTCGAACGACTCCAAAGCCTCCGCCGACCGACCGAGGTTCAAGTACGTATTTCCGAGATCGTGGTGACTGAAGTGGTTGCTCGGGTCCAGCCGAATCGCAGTGTGCAGCGGCTCGAGCGCTTCTTCGTTGCGGGATTCCCACAGCAGTATTCGCCCGCGAACGAAATGGGCGTGTGCGATTCTCGGTGCGAGTTCGATGGCCCGTTCGATGTAGGTCAGCGCCTGATCCCGCTCGCCCATCGCGAGCTCGGCCGCGGACAGGTTGGCATACGTCTCGAACCGGGCGTCATCGGCGGCGGCCGCCTCGAGGAGAACCTCCCGCGCGCGCGCGGGTTGCCCTCGGTTGATGTAGACAACACCGAGTGCGTTGAGGATCGCGACGTCGCCGGCGTGCCATTTCAGCGCGGTCTCGAGAATCTCGACGCCCTTATCCGGTTGGCCCGCCATCGCGTAGTCGTCGGCCAGCGTGATCTGGTCCGCGACGTTCATCGAGAATTCGCGCTTTCGTATCGTCCATGGGTCCGACAGGTACAGCTTCATGGCCGACTGTCCCATCGTGAGTTCTCGTTTGGCGTCGTCCATTCTTCCCAGACCGCGGTATGCAAGCCCGAGAAGGTAATGGGCCTGTGCAGCGCCGGGCGCGATCGATAGCGCCTTGGTCAACTGTTTGACCGCCTCCCCATATTCGCCGGTGCGGACGGCTGCGTCTGCGAGACCGATGTAGCCGGCCGCCTGATTCGGAGCGAGCGCGACGGCCCGGCGGAATTGAGGACCGGCGGATTCGTGCTCGCCGAGTTCGATGAGCCTGACACCGAGGCGGTGATACGCGGGCGCGAAATCGGCATTGCGGCCCACGATATCCCATAGGGTCTCGATCTCACCGTCGCGGTCCCCGCACTCGCCGCGAGCGATGGCCAAGTAGTAGCGCGCGAGGGTGTGGTTCGGGTCGATTCGAAGCGCCTTCTCGAACGACGCCCGTGCCTCGAGCCAGACCTGGTTGGCTGCGTACACCAGCGCGAGCTGGGCATGGCGCTCGGCCGAGGACGGTTCTTCGCGGGTCCAGTCGATGTAGCGTTTGGCGAGCGATCGAAACTGCGGGTCCAGATCGTCGAGACCGGTCGGCACGACAACGACCGGACCGTCATCTCCGCCGGGGCGATGCGACAACGCATAGGCGAGGCCACCGATAACGGCCACAAAAACGGTCAGCGCGACCACGTAGCGAACCGCATGGGATCGCCCCGGTGCCGGGCGAGGCGGCGGAGCCGTTTGCGCCGCCTGCGCGCGAGGCGAACCGCTCTTCGCTGGTTTCTTTTTTTGCCTTCTGGTCAAGGTGTCGCGTCTTTTTCGAGATTGTCGCGGGCTGGCGCGGTACGATTCGCGACGAGACGTCCAGGCCCTTCGGAGGCTTCGCGGACGTCGCCCAACGGTGTCGAACGCGATCATATCTTCGGTGCCATACGCGGGCAACCGAAGGCGGAAACGGCGGTGTTCCATTTGTATCATATGCACGCCGACAAGGCGTTTGGTCGCGACGTACTTCAAACACGCGCGACCACGCGAGGGTCCGCGTCCGCGTCGGTTTGACGTCGCGCGGATATCGGTCCGCGATCCGCGCCGTGGTCTCGTCCGATAGCAGGCGATCAATGTTTGCTCGTGACCGTCGAGTTCTTGACGCATCGGCACGGTGAGAAAACGCCCACGCGGCCGATGGGACGCCGGCGCCTCATTCACATCCATCCATTCGTCGATGAGAAGATAACGTCGAAAGAAGCCACCCAACCAACGCATGACGAGGACGAGCGAGGATGGAAGGGTCCACTACAGTGTTTCCCGCTTCTGTGTTCCGAGCCGCGGGCTTCAGCCCGCGCGATCTGTCGGCGTTTGATGCGTTGCGAATGTCGGCGGTTCCACCATACGAAATCGGGAAATGCTGCAGCGAAGTACGCACCGATCGCCCCGGTTGCCAAGCTTGCGGCGCGTTGGCTGCGCCGGAAGCCGGAAGGATCGACTTCGGCCCACGCGGTCTTTTCGGACCATCGTGGCAAATCGAATCGGACCCGCGCTGATGCCGGTGTCGCGAGTCGCACTGTGCCTCGGACCGCTGGTCTACATATCGGTCGCTGTGTGCGGGCCGCCTTCGCATTCGGTGATCGCAGTTGGCGGGTCGCGCGGATCCGCCGCCGCGGAACACGGCGCTCTCCGTTCCCTATTATCGAACCTGTCGATGCCCAGTTCCCTACGGGACGAGTTCCGGTTTGGCACTTGGCCGCGTACGCCGGCAAATGCGTGGCGTGATGGTCCGCGGCAAGGCCGGCGCACGCTCGGTCTCTCGACGCTACCGGAGCGCGCGTCCGATCAACCGGACGTCGCGCAGGGGCGGTGGTTTTTTGATTTCGGGATCACGCAGTATTGGCCGCGTCTTCGCCCGTCGCAGAAGCTGATCGCGGACCGGATTACGGGGCCAAACCGGCTGCTTTTTCCCGGCCAGTTTCATGACGTGACCACTTTTCGGGATGCGCGAAACGACGGCACGCTTCTCTTGCCCTTTGTGGGCGTGGGGCGCGATCTGTCCGACGCCTGGAGCCTCAGCGGCTATATCACGGGCGGCTCGCGCCGCATCGACAACTCACAACGGTTCAACGGGATCGTGACGCTGCGCGCCGATTTCAAGGCCGACCTCTTCGCTTTCGGAATGAAGGCGTCGCTCTACCCATTAGGTCGACCGACCGGCGACGCCGTCGAGACGCTCTCTCAGGCGCTGAAGGCGAGTCGCTTTTCGATCGACCAGGGCTTCGAGGTCGAATACCTGGACGGACACGGAGTCGGCGAGGTGCGCGTGTTGGGCATCCCGGTGTCGCGCACGTCGCGAAGCTACGCGGAATGGAACGTGAGCTATAACCCCGGTCTGAGTTGGGAGATGCCGCTCGGCGGACGATGGTCGTTCCTGCTCGGTGCGAGCTACCACTTTCACGCATATCGCCCCACGGAATTCGACGGCTGGAACTTCTCGGCTTCGGTTCGGGTTAGGTTTTAGGGGCGGTCTTGGTGGCTGTGGCTTTGTAGCGTGCTACATTCGGACGTGGAAGTGGTCGGGAGTCCTCCCTGCTCGGCTTGCCCCGCCCCAGCCCGAACCGAGCGCCGGAGGCCACGTACGCTTGAACAGTTCGTAGGGTGGAGTAGAATCCTTCATCTGGCGGGCGTTTCGCCTGGTCATGAGTGCGGCAGACGTGGATGGATACACGCATGGCGGATGGTCACGTACGTCCCTCGGACCTGAAGCGTCACCTGCTCAATGGCTGCGGCTACCGGCCGGAGCTGATCGAGGAGGATTACGCGTTCGCCGCCGGCAAGACCATCGGCTTGGCCGCATTCGCCCACAAGCCGTTCGACGCCCGTTCCGCATGCATCGCCGCCATCGACTGCCGGTCGGAGGATCCGCGGTCTGAGGTGATGGCCTGCCGGGAGTTCGGGGCTCCCGTCGTCTTCGCTTGCCTTCGTGATCGGCTGCAGGTGTGGAAGCCAGGGCCAAACACCGCGGAGCTCATCGAATCGAGACTGGTGTCTAAGCAGATCCCCCAGTTCTTCAAGGACCATCAGTCAAAGTTAGCACCGGGACGAATCTACGACGCCAAGACACTTGGCCGGATTCCCGGAAGCGGCAAGCAGTTGGACTTCGTCGACGTGGGGCTGCTGCCATTCGCCGAAGGGCAGATCGGTGGCAAGCTCACCGAGAAGGTTGTCGAAGCGGCGCTGATCTTACGCGGCGTTTTTCCCGAAGACGCGGAGCTCAAACCAGCGCACCGTGAGTGGATCGTCAAATCGACTTTCCGACTGCTGGCGGCCAAGGTGTTGAGGGACAAGGAGGTGCCGAAGTTCAAGTCGTTGCGCCTCGGCAATCTGGACGACGTGTTTCGGCGTGTTCAAAGGCACTACGGATCACAGGAGGGCGTCGAGATCGGCGACGCCAAGAGACGCGGCGCGCTGGAAGACGCCAGCGCGCTGTTCCGTAACCTGAGTAGCCTGCGGAATCTAACCACCGAGGCGCTGGCCGACGTGTACGAACAGGCTCTGGTGACCAAGGCCACGCGAGAGCTCTTGGGCACACATAGCACGCCCTCCTATCTGGTGGATTACATTATCTGGCAGTTGGCCGACTGGATCGAGAAGATCGATCCTGCTCAAATGCACGTGTTCGAGCCGGCTTGCGGTCACGCACCGTTTTTGGTCGGCGCCATGCGGCTGCTCCGAAACTTCGACCTGGGAGAGAACCGGAGCGATCCGAGTTCGTTCTTCCGAGAACGACTCTGCGGGATCGAGAAGGACTCGTTGGCCCTGGAGATTGCTCGGCTATCGCTTACCGTGGCCGACGTGCCGAATCCCGACGGCTGGGAGGGTCTTCAATTCGGGGACATGTTCAAATCCAACAGGCTTGAAGAGGCATCCAAGAAGTGCCGGTTGTTCCTGGCTAACCCTCCTTTCAAGGGTGGCAAAGCCCTCCAACTCCTCGAAAGCTGCCTGCCTCATCTTCCGCAGGGTGCAGTCTTCGGCGTGGTCGTTCCGACGACGCTGCTGCATAGCAAGGGCACAACGAACAAACGTGTGATTCCCTTCCGGCGCTGGCTTGTGGAGAACTGCCAGCTAGCTGAGGTCTCTCTTTTGCCGGATGGGCTCTTCAGCTTCGCGGATCACGAGTGCGGCATCCTGCTGGGGCGCCGACTCGCGCGGACCAGTACGCCGACGACGCTCGTTAGGTGCAAGCGAGTTCGCGAAGACGAGCGCGAAGGCTTCAAGCAGCGATATGAGATCTCGTCAGATCGAAACGTCCCGCAGAGTGAGTTTGCTGAGCGCCCCGAGTGCATGCTTTGGGTTCCGGAACTCCATGATGAGATCTGGTCGTGG
>JADFHG010000209.1 GCA_022567365.1 Planctomycetota bacterium
CACGGGCAGGACTATGCGATCCGCCTGGCCATCGCGTCGCACCCGAACGGCAAGTTCGCCGTGGAAGCCACGAACCGCTACGTCCGCTGGGGCGCGAGCCCGCGCGCCGTGCAGGCGCTCACCCTATCCGCCAAGCTGCACGCCATGCTCGACGGGCGATTCAACACGAGTTTCGACGACGTGAAACGCAACTACCTGCCGGCGATGCGCCATCGAGTCCTGTTAAACTTCGAGGGGGAAGCCGAGGGTATGACAACCGACGACGTACTCGGGCAAATCCTCGAGCAAACGCCGACGATGGCTGACGTGGCGGCGTGAGCGGTCGTGGGAATCGCGAACCGCGGGTGGTGAACGATGTCGGTGCGAGTGAACAATATCGGTGCGCGTGTACGAAACAGGTGACCTGTTGCAGGGATTCATAATTACCGACGTTCTTGCAAACCGAACCGCGACCGTAAGGGAGCGGACCCGGGAATCCGCTCCCCTACGGTCGCGGTTCGGATAAGATGCAAGCAGCGCGCCAAAACACACTAGAGCAATCGATCCGCGGGAACGCACGAACAACACATGGCCGTAATCACACAGAAACAATCCGATGAACTCCTCGATCCTGAGTTCACGACCAAGCTCGATCAGCTCGAGTTGATCAGCCGCAAGATCTTCGTGGGCAAGATGCGCGGTGAACGGCGGAGCAAGCGCCGCGGAGAGTCGGTCGAGTTCGCCGACTATCGAAACTACGTCTTCGGCGACGACCTGCGCCATCTCGATTGGAACATCTACGCCCGCCTCGATAGCCTGTTCATCAAGCTCTTTCTCGAGGAGGAGGATCTGCTCGTGACGGTGCTGCTCGACGTCTCGAAGAGCATGGATTGGGGCAACCCCCACAAAGGCCTCTACGCCCGCAGGGTCGCGGCGGCCATCGCCTACATCGGCTTGGCCAACTACGATCGCGTCAGCCTGTTCGCCTATTCCAACGGGCTGCGCGGCGAACTCGTCGGCGTGCGCGGTCGGCGCCTCATGTTCAAGGCGATCGAGTTTCTCACGAACGTCCCCTACGCGGGACCGAGCCATTTCGAGCTCGCCGCGAAGCAGTTCGCGATCCGCCAGCCGCAACGGGGCATCGTGCTGATATTGAGCGATTTTTTCGACAAGGGCGGCTACGAGCAGGCGATGCGCTACCTTGTCGGCAGAAACTACGACCTATACACGATTCAGATTCTCAGCCCCGAGGAGATCGAACCGACGTTGACCGGCGACGTCAAACTCGTCGACGTCGAGGATGACGACACGGCCGAGGTCACGGTCAGCCGCGCGCTGATCAACCGCTATAAGAAAAACCTCCAGGCCTATTGCGGCGATTTTCGGGAGTATTGCACAAGGCGAGGCGTAAACTACATGTTCACCAGCACGGAGATACCGTTCGACGAAGTGATCATGTCGTACTTCCGCAAACGCGGGCTGATTCGGTGAATACGATCGATTTAGGTGAATACAGTCTATCAGCCTGTCCCAAAACTATGAACTGTATGCATGGCACCGGTTTTCAACCGGTGAAAGCAGGTGTGGCACCGGCTAATAGCCGGTGATAATACGGGCTATTAGCCCGTGCCACACTTGTTCAACAGGCTGGTAGGGATTTGAACAAGATGAGGCGAATCGATTGAATTTCCTTAGCCCGGGCACCATCGCGATCGCAGCCGCGCTGACGGTCCCGCCGCTGGTCGCGCTCTATTTCCTCAAGCTCAAGCGAGAGGTCCACGCGGTGTCTTCCACGATGTTATGGAAGCGCGCCGTCCAGGATCTGCACGTCAATTCGCCGTTTCAGCGCCTTCGCAGCAATCTTCTGTTGTTCTTGCAGCTTCTCCTGCTGTGCATCGCGGTGGTCGCGCTGGGGCAGCCGATGTGCAAGACGGTCGAAACCAACGAATCGACGTACATCATCATGATCGACCAATCGGCGTCGATGAACGTCCTCGAGGCCGACGGAAAGACCCGCCTGGAACGGGCCAAGGAGCAGGCCAAACGCACCATCGAGGGCATGCCCGATGACGGTCGCGCAATGGTGATCGCGTTTTGCGATCGCGCGACCGTGGTGTCGTCCTTCGACACCGACAAGACCGCGCTGGCGCGGAAGATCGACTCGATCGAGCCGACCCAGAGCTCGACCGCGCTGGGCGAAGCGATGAGTCTTGCCGAGGCCTATACGCAGAACATCATCATCGGCACGGAGGAGACAGGCGGCGACATCGCACCCGAAACAACCGCGCCGCCCGCGTCGGTCTTCCTGTTCACCGACGGACGCGTCGCCGACGCGGAGCTGGTGTCGTTGCAGAGTTTCGACGTGGCCAAGATGACCGTGCAGAGCGTCGGCACCCGAGCGGACAACGTCGGCATCATCGCCATGGACGCCCGCCGCAGCTACGAACGGCCGGAAATCCTCGAAGTGGCGGCGACCGTGCAAAACTTCGGTCCGGACCCGATCACCTTTGACGCGGTGCTCTATGTGGACGGCGACAACCTCGACGTCCAAACCGTCGAACTCCCCGGTGCCCCGAGAATCGACGATGAAACAGCCGGTTCGCCCGCGCCCGAGGTCGGCGGCGCGTCCGATGACGCCTCCGACGCGGCGGACACCATCCAAGTCATTGCCTTTGATCCGGTGGAGTTCAGCGGTGGTGGCGTCGTCGAGGTCGCACTGCGCACGCAGGACGCCCTCGACGCGGACAATCGTGCATGGACCGTGGTGCCTTCTCCGCGGCACGTGCGGGTCCTGTTGGTCACCCCGGGCAACCTGTTCCTGGAGAAGGTGCTCGGCACGCTTCCACTTGATTTCGAGACGATGACCGCCGCCGAATACGAGGCCGCGCCGGACGAAAAGCTGCTCGACGGTCAGCGCAGCACGTTCGACGTCGTGATCATGGACACGCACTCCACCGACCGTCTGCCGCACGGCAACTACCTGTTCTGGGGTTCGGTCCCGCTCATCGACGGCGTCGCGCTGGGCGAGGAAATCAAGGACGAGGTCATATTCAATTGGGACGAGACGCACCCCGTCCTGCGCTACGTTGCGGCCGAGACCATCAGCGTGAATGTATGGCGCCGTTTGATCGTGCCTACCGAAACGGTGTCGATCATTGACGGACAGACGTCGCCCGTTCTGTGTTATCTCGCGCGCGATGCGAGTCAGTTTCTCATCTCCGCGTTTCCGCTGATTGCCGAGACCGATCTCGGCGAACCCTATATGAACACGACGTGGGTGACGCAGGTCGACTTCGTCGTGTTCATGCAAAACGCGATACAGTTCCTCTCCTCAAACGTCGCAACGCGGGGGAGAAAGGGCGTCTCCCCAGGTGATCCGATCACACTTCCGGTCCCGGAGGGCACGAAGTGGATCAATATTCGCCGACCGGACAACTCCGTCGATCGCGTGCCCACTGCCGGCTATCAGACCGCGCACTACGCGAGAACCAGGCAGGTCGGGGTCTATCGGGCCGAGCCCGGCGTCGCCGGCGACGACGTCTTTACCGTCAACCTCTTCGACCCCGTCGAAAGCCGAGTCGAACCGGCAAAGACGCTGACCATCGGATCCGCCTCGGTCGAGGCGAAGTCCGGCACGATCGAAGTCAACCAGCCGATGTGGTCCTATTTCCTTATTGCCTTCCTCGTCGTCCTGATGTTCGAGTGGGTCGTCTACAACAAACGTGTTTTCGTCTGAGCGCGACGCATCGCGGCGAAGGCGAAGCCAACGATGCGCTGCCCGCGATCGAGACGGCCCCGCCGACCCTGCTCGCGCCCATGATCTCGATTTCGGATTTGTATGCGGTGTGCTCCGCCGTCCGCGTGTCCGTGCCGACGGTGTACCGGACCCATTCCTCACACTCGAGGGTCAACGTGACCCGCTCGATCTCGCATGCACTCTTGACCTATTGATCGAATTCGACGTCGAAGTGCTCGCCGAGACGGAGCGGCAAGCGCGGCAACGTCAGTGCGACCGGCCCGAGACGACGCTTCGCGAGGACGCCTTGGATGATCAGAACGACCGCGCCGATCAACGTGCCCACGCCGACCAGAAGAAACGGCGCGAAGAACAAGTACGTCCAATTGAACCCGTCGTTGTTCACGGCGAAGAGGATGAACATCGGCCACGTGATGGCGTTCCAGATGATCGCGAAGACCATCATGACGACGCCCTTCTTCGATTGCCCGGAATGCTCGGTCAGCCGAACGCGACCGTCCGCGAGGCGTTCGAGGGTTTTCTTGTTGACGTGGGCCATGGCCGCGGACGCCCCGGCGTCGTCGGGTCGTATCGGACCCAACCCCCCCGAACCGCGTTTTACCCGTGGAAGCGCCATGGCGCCATGATGGTACCGAGGGGGTTCGCGGTCAATCATCGTGGTTGGGGAGGCGCATCCTGATCCGAACCGCATGCGTTTGACGTTCCCATAAGTTGCACTCACAATCCAATCAGCATGACACGGACTGGACAGCCCGATCGGCACGCACCCAAGGTGTTCATCAGCTACAGCCACAAAGACAAGAAGTGGATGGACCGGCTTGTGACGCACCTTGGTGTCCTCGGGAGCCAGGGCCTTATCGACGTGTGGGATGACCGGCAGATCGGCGCGGGCCAGGACTGGGAAGAGAAAATCGAGTCCGCAATGGGCACGTGCGCGGTCGCCGTCCTGCTCGTCTCGGCCGACTTCCTCACCTCCAAGTTCGTCCTTCGCAAGGAGATCCCAATACTGCTCGAGCGAGCCGAGGAAGAGGGCGTTCGCATGTTCCCCGTCATTCTTCGGGCATGCACCTGGCAGCGGGTCTCCTGGCTTGCACGGATGCAATGTCGCCCGGAAGACGGCGAGCCGATCCTTGCGCCCGGGGTCGATGACCCAACGATCGATGCCGCGTTTGCCGAAATCGCAGATGAGATCGCGGACATCGTAGCACCCGAAACGCCGCCCGGTTCCGAGACCGGAAGCTCGACTTCGCAAAAAAGACGCGGAGGCCGACCTGCACCACCCGCCGACGGCCCGCCGCGGAACAACTTCGCCAGTGTCAGCGCCCTGTTCAACGAGGACTTTGTCGGTCGCGAGGCCATCCTGGCTGATCTGCACACGCGATTGCAACAAGGTGACGTCGCCCTGACACATGCGCTGCCCGACACCCGAGCGGCTGCGCAGGCGCTGCGGGGCGAGGGCGGGATCGGCAAGACGCAGATCGCGATGCGCTACGCCTTCGAGCACGCGGACGACTACGACGGGACGTGGTGGATGGACGCCTCGCGGCCCGCGATGGACGCGTCGGCTGCGAAGCTCGCGACGGTGCTCGGTATGGCGCCAGGCCCGCAGGAGACGCCCGAGATCATCGCTGGCAGGATCCGCGAGAAACTCTCGAAGGGAAGGCACCTGCTGATCCTCGACAACCTCGAAGAGCCCGAGCGTCTGGGCGAGTTTCTGCTGCAGCCGCCCGGGCGGGTGCTGATCACGACGCGGCTGGGGTCGCTGCCGACGGGGCAAGTACACCAGGTCGCTATCTCGATCTTCGAGCGACACGAGTCGATCGCCCTGCTGCGAAAGCACCGGCCGGACCTTGAGGACACTGCCCACGATGAAGCGTTGGGTCTGGTGGCCGAGGCGCTGGGCGATCACGCGCTGGCCGTCGCGCTGGGCGCGTCGTATCTCCGCAAGCGGGCGAGCGTCACACCGGGCGAGCTGCTTGAGCGTTTGCAGCGGGCGAACCTTGGCGAGAAGGCGCACGTCTTTGCCAAGATGGACGCCGGTGAGCACGCGGCCGGTTATGCGCTGAGCGTCGCCAAGTCGCTGGGCCTGCACCTGCCGGACTTTCGCGACACGCCGGCGATGGCGCTGCTCACCCTGGCCGCCCTGTGCCATCCGGATGACATTCCCGTCGAGCTGTTCGTGGATTGCACGGAGTTGGACCAGGAGCAGGTCGAGGATTGGCTCGAGAAGCTCGCCGATGTGTCGATCATCCGCTACGACGCCAAGGGCGTGCAGGTTCACCGACTCATGCAGGAGGTCGTTCGGGCCGAGGTCGGGGAGGACGTTTGCCGGACCGTGATTGCGAAGCTCGTGGAGGGGTTGAACGCTCGATTCGCAGAGGACAATGATCCGACCTTATGGGCGATTCAGGATGGGTACGCCTCCCACGCCGAGTCCTGTATCGAGCACGCCGAACGCTTGGATGTGACCGAAGGCACAGGACTGCTTGCCAACCAGTTGGGCCTGTACCACAAGAACCGCGCGCGATTCGATACTGCACTCGCCCTGTTCCGCACGGCCGAACGAATCCACCGCAAGGCCTTTGGTGACGAGCACCCGGAGGTGGCGATCGACGTCAACAACATCGGGGAATTGCTCCGGACCAAGGGCGACCTGGACGGGGCGCTCAAGTGCTATCGCGAGGCCGAACGGATCGGCCGAAAGGCCTTCGGCGACGTGCACCCCAGTGTGGCGGTTTTCGTCAACAACATCGGGATGGTGCTCCATACCAAGGGCGACCTGGACGGGGCGCTCGAGTGCTTCCGCGAGGCGGAGCGGATCGACCGCAAGGCCTTCGGCGACGAGCACCCGGAGGTGGCGACCGACGTCAACAACATCGGGGGCGTGCTCCAGGACAAGGGCGACCTGGACGGGGCGCTCGAGTGCTTCCGCGAGGCGGAGCGGATCGACCGCAAGGCCTTCGGCGACGAGCACCCGAACGTGGCGATCCGCGTCAACAACATCGGGGGCGTGCTCTTCGCCAGAGGCGATCTTGCGGGCGCGCAGGAGAAGATGACCGAGGCGTTTCGGATCCTTGTGCGGACCTACGGTCCGCGGTCG
>JADFHG010000210.1 GCA_022567365.1 Planctomycetota bacterium
CGAGCGGGCTGCCCCGTTGCCGGCCGGATTGCCAGTGCCCGCGGCCCGGAACACAGCAGCGGGAAATGGTGTAAAACCCCATAGACCCCTACGGGGTCGTTTGGATACCGGCTGGCAGCCTGTTGAAAAACCAAATGGCGGCGTCGTTGGCCCGCGTTCTCGGGCGCTCAGCGGCCGCCACAGGGGACGGCCCCTATTTCTCCAACGGACTGCCAAGCTTTCATGGACCCTGCCGGCGACGCGCCGCCAATGGCCCAATTGCCTCGATCTCGAAACGTGGTAGCCTGCGCGCCCGTGATGACCGCGAAACGACGAACACTCGGGCGGCTGATCTTTATTGTCGGCGTTGCGACATTGGTGCCGACAGTGACGACCGCGTGTCGGCTTCTCCGGGCCGGTAGGGCCGATTTGCCCACCCAAACCGATCGGTTGATGAGTGTCTATCCCGAGCTGCGCGCCGGTCGATTCGAGGTCATTGCCGATTTCGAGGATTCCCGCCAGGTGGAACTCTTTCGGGTGGATGGCGCTGGCGAAGACGTCCGGTGTGGCCTCGACAAGAAACGCGGGCGGCCTGAAACGGGGAAAGCTTGTCTACGTTTTTCTCCGAGAATCAGTGCCGAGACACTTGTCGTCAGCAACGATGACGCCGAGGAGTGGTTCCTCCCCGGCGACTGGCGCGCCTATGACACGTTCATGATGAGCGTTCGCGCGCTGCGGGAACCGACGGTAATCGATATCGAGATCGCGAGCGGCGAGGGAACCGGGCGGATCGGCGTCGGGTCGAGCGTTGACCTCGCGCGCGGGTGGAACACCGTACGAATCGACCTGGGCGAGATTGCGGATCGTGTTCCGTTGGGCAGCGTGCGGGAGATCCGGCTGTCCGTACCCGATCCGTCGCCCCGCACGGAACTGTTTTTCGACGATCTTCTCTTGACCCGCGACCGCGGCGACGTCTTCGGGGATCCGGAGGGGCGCGACGGATCTCTTTACGTACAACAGGTCGGGCGCAGGTATCGCGTCGGTGCGGGCGGGCGCTTCGAGTTGACCTTTGCCCACGGCCAAATCGTGGCGTGGTACGATCTGGCCGTGGATCCGAACCGGCTCGTGAACTTCGCGCAAGGCACGGTGCTGGGTCCGAATCCGCTTTGGTTGAGGCAAGATGCTCTTGGCGGTAACAACGAGGTTGGCACCGAAGACTACCTTCAATTCGGCGAGGAAGTCCGAGCGCGGCAAGTGATCCTCGAGGCATCGAACATCCGCGTCGTCGTACTTTGCGAATGGCATTTCACGCGAGACGCGAGTACCGCGCCGGCGACCGTGACCACCGACCGGCAGCCCGACTTCCGATGCGTGTACGCCGTCTACCCGACGGGACAGGTCTTCGTCGCAGTCGATTACGAAATGCGCCGCACGGACATGGAACCCCTCGATCCGGCGCTTTCGATTTCGCTCTCGGCGCACCCACCGTTTGCCGCCGCGCACATCAGCGAGTATCCGGCTCACGGCGATGACGGTTCGATCGCGTACATCACCGCGCGGGGCAGACGGAGGGAAGGACCTCTCATTATGTTTGCCGTGTTCGATCCGAACGGCACCGTCCGGACCGGCGCCGTGGAAGACGCCGAGCGACGCGTGATGGCACTGACGGCGGTCCGTCCGGCGGGGCAGGGGCCGCGCGAGACGTGGTTCGCACAGATTCTGCTGACGCAGTCCGCCGACCATTGCGACGCGGAACTCGCGCAACGGGCCGCCGATCTGGGGCGAGCGGTTGGACCGCAGATTCAGATTGGATCGACGACGGCTCCCGATCGCACCGCAAATACAGCTCCCGACGCGGATCTCTCACTCGGCTGCTATGACGTCTACGCGGAGGCCGGCCGGGCGCGATTCGTGGTGGACGGCTCGGTGTTGCCCTTTCATACACCGACGTTCCGCATACTCGGTGGCGGCGGTCGTGATGCGTGGATCTACGTCAACCACCTCATTATCGATCGGAAAGCACAAGATGCGGCCGGGAACCTGATATTCCAATTGTCCCGTGTCGTCAGCGACCGCACGCTGATCGAGATCCTCTTCCGCGAACCCCAACCCCAACCGCAACCCGGCAATTGACAGCCGTCATCGGCGAATCTAGAATCAGCCGTCTTGGACTAATTCGTGCGTTAGGTTATTTTTTCTAGTTTCACTCGGCATTCGTGGGGGCGCCGTTAGCAGTCGTGGCGAAGCGCAAATCAACCAAGAAAACCTCGTCCGCCCGCGGCCGAACCGTCCGCGGAGCGACGTCGACCCTGCGTTCCAAGAAGAAGTCCGCGAAGACGCCCGCGGCGACAAAGAAGTCCAGGGCGAAGAAGGTCGCAGGGAAAAAGATCGCGGCGAAAAAGGCCGCGGCAAAGAAGAAGCCGGCGGCGAAAAAGGCCGTGGCCAAGAAGAAACCGACGGGGAAGAGGATCGCAGGGAGAATGATCGCGGTGAAAAAGGCCGCAGCGAAGAAGCAGTCTACGGCCAAGAAGGGCGGGGCGAAGAGGATCGCGGCAAAGAAGAAAACCGCGGGCAAACCGAGTACGAAAAAGTCGACCGCGCGGAAGACCCGGGTAGCGGCGAAGACAAGTGGCGTCGGCCCGCGCAGCGCGAGCAAAATGGGCACGAAGAGGGCCAAGACGGCGGTCCACCGGAGTACCGCAAGCTCAGCCGCGGCGGGCGGGCGCCGCTCGAGGGCCACCAGCCGACCGCCGCCGCTCGGGGGCTTGCGCTTCGCAGGTTCGCCCGCGAGCGAGGATACGATCCGGATCGTCGACGGAGACCGACCGGTCCCCAAGACCCGCCTTTCTTCAAAGAGACTGAAGGAACTTCGGGCACTTCTTTTGGCTAAGCGCGCGGACCTGGCGGGCGACGTGGCCCACTTGGCCGACGGGATTCGGGGCGGCGGCGCCTATGGCGGCGGTCAAACGTCGTCGATGCCCCAGCACATGGCCGAACTCGGCTCGGACAACTGGGAACAGGACTTCAACATCGGTCTGATTGCGAGCGAGCAGGCCCGGGTACGCGAGATCGACGCCGCGCTCGAGCGCTTGGAAAATGGGACGTACGGAGTCTGCCTCGCCACGCACAAACCCATCACGATTGCAAGACTTCTCGCCAAACCATGGGCCGAATACAGCATTGAATATGCCCGACTGCGCGAAGAGGGACGTGTCCCGTAGCGAATCAGACGACCATGACAGCGCCCGGCGAAAACCAGGACGCACTTCCGTCGGCCCTGCGCCATCCGGGGTCGCATGCCCGGCTGTGGATCATTGCCGGATCATCACTCGCGTTCGACCTGTGGTCCAAGCACTGGGTATTCGAGCAATTGGATCCGGATGAATTCCGGACGATTATCGCCAAGACACTGTGCTTTCAGCGCACGCTCAACGCAGGCGCGGTGTTCGGCTCATTCGCCGGTTTCTCGGGGCTCTTCATCGTGGCAACGCTGTTCGCGCTCGCGTTTGTCATGTTCATTTTCGCCGGCTGCCGACCCCGACAACGGAGCGTGCACATCGCGCTCGGTCTGATCCTCGGTGGAGCGCTGGGCAACCTTTACGATCGGGCGTATATCAAGGCCGACGTGTTGACGATCAATCAGACGTCGGGAGCACAATACAAACGCATCGGAACGGTCATTGAAACGGGAGCCGAGGGCGTTAGGATTGGATCCTGGCCGGACGGGGCGAATTCGCAACTCATATCCAAGGGCGATATAGCCAAACACACGCGCCAAGGCGTCGTGCGCGACTTCATCAAGTTCGTGCCGCGGTTTCCGTCCTGGGTGCCGGGACTCGGGGGCAGGGACGTTTGGCCATGGGTGTTCAATGTCGCGGACTCCGCGCTTGTCGTGGGAGTGGGCGTGCTGCTCGTCAATTTCTGGTTCGAGCGAAGGCACGTCGCCGTGGAATCGGCATCGTAATCGAACAGCGCGTGCGCGCACGGCTTCTTTTATGCCTCATCACGCATCCGATGATTTTGATCGACGGATGATGCAAGCGGCCATCGCCCTTGCGCGGCGCGGCGAGGGTTTCGTCGAGCCGAATCCGATGGTCGGTTGCGTGATCACCAAGCGCGGTCGCGTCATCGGGCGAGGCTACCACGAACGTTTCGGAGCACCTCACGCGGAGATCAATGCGCTGGCTGTCTGCCGAGAGTCCCCGGCCGGCGGAACCGTCTACGTCTCCCTGGAGCCATGCGCTCATCACGCAAAAACGCCCCCATGTTGCGATGCGTTGATCAAGGCGCGCATCGCGCGGGTGGTGATCGGCGCGCGCGATCCCAACAAGACCGTTCGTGGCGGCGGCGCTCGTCGGCTTCGCGCCGCCGGAATCGACGTTCACACGGGAGTGTGCCGCGAAACGGCACAGGAGTTGATCGCACCGTTCGCGACATGGGTCACTCTACGGCGTCCATTCGTGATCGCTAAGTGGGCGCAGAGCCTTGACGGGAAGATGGCCACCGGAACCGGAGATTCAAAGTGGATCTCATGCGAGGCGTCGCGCCGCCGCGTACATCGACTTCGCGCACGGGTAGACGCGATTCTCGTCGGATCCGGGACGGTAATCGCCGACGACCCGCTCCTCACCGCGCGGAACGTGCGGCTGCGACGCGTCGCGACGAGGGTCGTGCTCGACGGGCGATTGCGTTTGCCGATCGGCTGCGCGCTGGTCAAAGGCGCAAACACCGCGCCGACGATCGTCATGACGACGCGGGAGAAAACCTCCGCGCCGAAGGCACGGCGGCTGATGCGCCTGGGCGTCGAGCTGATCGCCTGCCGAACGCGCGCGGACCGGCTATCGATCGCAGACGTCTTGCGACACCTCGCGCAACGCGATGTCACCAACCTCCTCGTCGAGGGCGGGCCGACGGTCCTGGCGTCGCTGGTTGGACAGGGGTTGGTGGACGAGGCCCACGTGTACGTAGCACCGATATTGATCGGCGCCGGCCCTTCGGTGTTGAGCGCGGGCAACGGCGTGGACCGCGTGTGTGACGCGTATGCACCGTCGACGGTTCACACCTCAAAGTCGGGCGTGGACACGCTCGTGCGAATGCGTTTCGCAACGTCCTGGTAAATCGCCCGCCCCGGCAGGCAGGCTGCTACGGGTTCGCCGTTGCGGCTGCGCCCGTTCCGACCCGCACGACGGATTCTCCAGGATCATCAATCGCGAAAGGCGTCGCATCGCCGTGCCCGGTGTTGGGCATGAGTTGATACCCTCGAAGATTCTCGGCATCGCAAACGAATCCGTCGACCTCAACGACCCGTTGAAAAACGTGTGGCACGGGCCTGACAAAGCCAGCTTGCTGGTCAGCCCGTGTTCGCACCGGCAACGGGCCGGCCACTGGCAAAGCCAGCTTGCCGGCGGTTTGTCGGGTCCGCTTGCGGGTGCCGGTGCCACACCCACAATTCGGACTCTTTCAATGGACTGTTGGCCCATTCGCCGGGCTCGGCCGCGCGTTGCCGCGCGGCCGAGCCGGTGAAGGGAACCCTCGTTTCCGAAGGGTCCATGATCGGTTATGGCGCGGGGCACGGATCGTCGTCGGGATAGGGAACCGCCGCGAAGGCGTTCAAGCCGGCAAGCACGTCGTCGAAGTCAGTCACGCCGTTCGGCACGTCGCCGCGGAGATCCACGCCGTACAGCGAGCAGTTCGCGAAGTTCCCGGCGAAGGCGTCGAGAACACACAGGATGTCGTCGAAGTCCGACCCGCCCGAATCGTCGACGTCGCCCCAGAGCCACGTGGTGGCACTCTCGCCGGCCGACTCCGAACCCGTCGCGCAGACCGTGCGGACCGTATACTCGGTGTCGGGCAGGATCTCCTCGTCGCCGAGATACACCACGCCCCAATCGGCCGGAGTCCGGAAGACGGGCGCCGCGACCAGCCGCGCGATCCCCAACGCCGCCAGCGACGGATTCGGATCGAAATCGACGAAGGCATCCAGGCACGGCTCGTCGAGTGATGTGACACGCAGTGCCACATCTCCTGTCCCCGCGGGCGGGACGATTGCCACGTACCGCGGGCCGGCCGCGGTGACGGTCGGCGGCCCACAGGACGCGATCGTCAGCCGGCACGGCATCGAGATGCCCATCGGGATCGCCTGCGGCGGGCTGCTCGAGTCGCGCAAGAACGAGTCCGGATCGGGAAGGATCGCGATCTCGAACGTGCTGCCTTCCACCGCGTCCGGTGAGACGTCGAGCGTATAGTGCCCGAGGTACTTCGGGCCGATCACGTCAACGGCATCCGAAGCGAAAACGAACGCTGATCCGAGCCGCAAATTCTGGCAGTCCATCGCGGGAACGACGGGCGCGGGTCCGGCAAAGACATAATCCGGCCGCGTGGCGTCCACCTCCACGCCGCCCGGGCAGGTGACGTCGACCGTCCCCGCGCCGGTGAGCGGTCGGATCTCGATCGTGCCCTGATAGGCCCGTAAATCGTTGACGTCGCCCAGGTACAACTCGAGATTTACGCTTCCGCCGGGCGCGACCGTGTCGCTCGTGAGCCGGCACGTCATCACCGTGTCGGCGATCGTCAATATGAACGACGAACCGATCGCCATCGGGATCGCGCCGCTGTTCGAGTCTCTCAGGAACGACAACGGGTCCGCCGCGATCGAGATCTCGAACATGCTTCCGGGTGTCGCGCTGCCCGAAACGTCGAGCACGAGGTGGCCGAGATACGCCGGGCCGGCGACGTCGACGCCCCCCAGCAACAGGGCCGCGCCGAAGCGCATGAACGGGCAGTTCACCGCCGGCAAGACGCCCGACTGGCCCGCGAACACGTTATCAAGCCTCGCCATATCCAC
>JADFHG010000211.1 GCA_022567365.1 Planctomycetota bacterium
ACCGACTTTCCAGTCGGTCGTTTTCGGGCCACCAGCGACGTTTGACCGCCTAGACAGTCGGTCCCACAGGCTTTTCAACGGGCTGCTAACTGGACCGCCGGAGTTCCCGCGCGGCGGCACACGTCTTGGGCGCTGCCGCGGTACGGTGTAGGCACGAAACCACGGCGGGCACCCAATAAACGAGCCGGATCCGCGGGCACATACCCGCTCGCACACCGTGCGTGACGATGAACCTACTTGGTCCGGTACTTGCCGTTTACGATTTCGATTTCGATGTCGGCGTCCTCGAAATGATTCAGATAGCGGAAGATCGTCCGGCGGGACGCCCCGGTCGCGCTCATCATCTGGTCGATCGACGCCCCTTTCTTGAGCATCCCCACGAGCTGCCTGTGGCGACCGCTGACGGACTTCGTGCTCTTCATCGTCTTGATCAGCCGTAGAGCGGTCTTCTTCTGGCCGGGGCGGCCGTTGAATCCACCTTTGGTGAGTGAGAATTCGAGCGCATCGAGAATGGTCTGCGTTTGGAGGAAACTGGTACTCTGCACAAAGACGCCTCCCATGTATGGTTCGGTTGCACCTGGAAAGACACGCCACGCTGTGTGTCCCGGGTAGTCAACGAGAAACTGCTTCCGGTTGTCCGTGCCGTCCCCCAAAGGCAGAAGTATGGCACGCGCTTTTACGCACAGGCCATCATGCGGCAGGACGTTGGCCGTGTCAAGGTGTTGGCGATCTGGCACTCGCGGGGTCGAGTTTGCCTCAAATCTCCTCGATTTCGACCGCCTTCGCCTTTAGGAGTTCGTCCATCTCGTCTTCGTGCTTCTTGGTCAGCTTTTGGGTGCGGGTCTTGGCGTCTTTCGCTTCGTCCTCACTGACGGATTTCGCCTTTTCGGCCGCGTCGACCGACTTGTTGGCGTCGCGGCGGATGTTGCGGACGGCGACTTTCTGAGACTCCCCCATCTCCCTGATGGTCCTGAGGAGCTGTTGCCGACGTTCGCCGGAAAGAGGAGGAATCGGCAAACGTATACTCTTTCCGTCGTTCATGGGTGAAATGCCGAGATCGGAGGATTGTAGCGCTCGTTCCAGATCCTTGAGTGTGCTCGGGTCGAACGGCTTGATGAGCAGTGTGCTCGGTTCCGGCGTGCTGACGCTCGCCAGTTCGCGGAGTTCCATCGTGCTGCCGTACGACGCGACCTCGACGCGAATGTGGTCCACGAGCGCGCTGCTCGCGCGCCCCGTGCGGACACCCCTTAGTTCCTGTTTGAGAAACTCCACCGCTTTGCGCATCTTGGACGCACAGTCTTTCTCAATTGCGCTCAATGGCATCGGTCGATTCCTCCCATTCGGTGCCTGGATACGTCCGACCGCATTCTACGCGCAATCTCGGCCCAGGAAAACACACATCGGGGAAACGCCGTCTCCTGTCGGATGACAGCATTCTCAATGTCCCGCGGACTCCTCGCAGCCGGTTGAAAAGTAGCGGCCGCCCCCCGCGGCGGCCGTTGGCTGCCCGAGAGATGGGCCAACGACACCGCCATCGGGCTCTTCATCAGCCTGCTAGTCTCCGGAGTCGATCATCGTTCCCCGGGTCTCGCCCGACAGGGCAGCGCACATGTTGCCGGGGATCCGCACGTCGAGAACGATAATCGGAATCCGACTGCGCTGGCAAAGGTCGATCGCGCTGACGTCCATGATTTCCAGCCGTCGATCAATCACGTCATTGTACGTGAGTCGGTCGAACCGTTGGGCCGTCGGATCCTCGACGGGATCGGCGCTGAACACGCCGTCCACCTTGGTCGCCTTCAGGAGCACATCGGCGCGGATCTCGGCCGCCCGAAGGGCCGCGCCCGTATCGGTCGTTACGAACGGGTTCCCGGTCCCCGCCGCGAGAATGACGACGCGGCCCTTTTCCAAGTGTCGCATTGCCCGACGCCGGATGAACTTTTCGCAGACTCGATCGACGGCGATCGCACTTTGAACGCGCGTGGGGACGCCCATGGACTCGAGGGTGTCCTGCACGGCAAGTGCGTTGATCACCGTGGCGAGCATGCCCATGTAATGTCCGGTCGCTTCCTCGATCTGAGTGTCATCGGCCAGCGTGCTGCCTCGGAAGATGTTGCCCCCGCCGACCACGACTCCGAGCTGGACTCCGAGGTCGGCGACGAGCTTGATCTCCTCCGCAAGCGTGCGAAGCGCCGAGCCGTCGATGCCGGATCCGCCCGGTTTGCACAGCCCTTCCCCGCTGATCTTGAGGAGTACGCGACCGTACTTGAGCTCCGCCATTCATTCCGCTCCAACGGTCAATCGCGCGGTGCGACGCAGCGCCGCTCCTGGACTTGCCGCGGTGGGTTGAGTTCTTCTATCCGCCGATTTTCATGAACGCCAGACCGACGACCGCGCCCACGCCGGCTTCCTTCAGGACGTCGCGCACTTTTTTCTTTCCGTAGACGTCCGTCCGGGCGTGCAACTGCTCCATGAGCGTGCCTTCGGCGAAAAACGCATTGACTTTGCCCTCGACGATTTTTTCGACGATTCCCTCGGGCTTGCCCTCGTCCAGCGCGATCTCGCGCGCTTCGGTCCTGATCTTCTCGACCGTCTCTTCGGGCACTCCGGAACGATCGATCGCGATCGGTCTGGAAAAGGTGGTGTGCATGCACAGATCGGGACCGATGCCGTCGGCGGTCGGTACGGCGTCGAGTGCGATGAGCGCGCCGCTCTTGCCGTCATGGTGGACGTATGACGTGACGTATTCACCTTTCACCCCGCGGCAGGAGACGAGTTTCATGGTCTCGCGCAGTTTTCCGTACACGTCTGTGAACATTGCGTCCAGTGTGGGGTCGGCGCGAACGGCTTCAACGTCCGGGGCGGCCTCACCGCCGTCGGCTACGTGCTTCGCAAAGGCATTGGCCAGATCGACGAACAGCTCGTTCACGGCGACCGGTGCCGTCTCGCACCGCAGTTCGACAAAAGCGCCCGTCTTCCTGGCTTCGTCGATATAGCAACCGATCCTGCCCTCGCCGGTTTCGCGCCCTTCGCGCGCCGCCATTTTGCCCTTGTGTTTTTTTCGCAGCCAGCCCTTTGCCGCCTCGACGTCGCCGTCGTTTTCGGCAAGGGCCTGCTTGCATTCCATCATCGGCAAGCCGGTACCGTCCCTCAGATCCTTCACCATCTTTGCTGTGATATTCGCCATCGCGTACCTACTCTTCTTTGAAAACCCGATACCTGCGCAGTCCACACCCGGGTGCCGACGTCTTCCCGGAAGCCGCGGGCGCGCATCTGACATGGGAGCGACCGGTGGTGTAATGGTGCATGTGCGCGCCGCGCCGATTGCGCACAGTCGCGGCCGCCTACGACATGGTCTTCGTGTCTGGCGCGGACGCGGGAGTCAAGTCCGGTTTGTCCGCGGGTGATGGAGCGTCGGACCCTTCGCCTCCCGTGCTGATCGGCGTGGCGCCTTCACCACGCGGAGCTTCCGATGTCGCTGCCGGTTCCGGTTCCGAATCCGCGCGACCGAGGACCGGTCGGCGCGACCGCTTCTTAGGTTCCGATTCGTCGTCGGTCGTTTCCTTCTGCGCGGTACGCCCGCGAAGACCTTCCTCGACCGCGTCGGCCAAGTGTCCAAGGATCATTCCGATGCCACGCATCGCGTCGTCGTTTCCGGGGATGGGAAGGTCGGCGAAATCCGGATCCGAGTCCGTATCAATCAGGCAGATTGTCGGAATGCCGAGCTTCTTCGCTTCGCGGACCGCGTTCATTTCGCGATGCACGTCAACAACCACGACCGCGCCCGGCATCTTGGACATCTCGCGAATGCCCTGCAGGTTCCTCGTGATCTTGCGCAGCTCGCGCGCTCTCGATGAAATCATCTTCTTGCTGTATTCGAGCGCGGTTCCGTCGGCCACGGCCTTCTCCAACTCGTCCATACGAGTCAATCGAGACCGAATCGTAGCGAAGTTCGTCAGTGTTCCGCCGAGCCACCGCTCCGCCACGTAGGGCATGCCCACGCGCATCGCTTGCTCCACGATATGCGGCCGCGCCTGACGCTTGGTTCCGACGAACAATATATCTTTACCGCCGCCTACGAGCTGCGTAATAAACCGTTTCGCCCGCAGCAGGCCTTTTATAGTCTCGCGAATGTCGATGATGTGGATCGTATTTCGCTTTCCAAAGATGAAAGGCTTCATCTTTGGATTCCATCGGCTCACGCGGTGGCCGAAATGAATCCCTGCTGAAACGAGTTCGCGCACAATCTCCGAAGCCAAACGACACCTCCGTACAGTTCGACATTGAAACGCACCCTGGCGAATCGAAGAGTCCAGTCTAGCAGGTTCCGTGTGGCCATCAACCCGCAATTCCGGGATTTCCTGATCGACTTCGCTATCCTTGGTTGGTTTTCCGACCCCGAGAATCGGTGGGGCCAATCCGAGCCCGGGACGCGCCGCCGCGGAAACGAACCTTTGGATTCCGCCAACGGATCGAGTGCGGACCAGCCGGCTCGGCCCGGCCCGCCGGGGCGCTGGGTTGTAGCGTGGGTTTTCCAGCGGTCGCCAGTCGTTTGACGGTGGAGATTGCCCGCAATACCGTGGGGCGGACCCTACAATAGGTTGTGTCGTTCTCGGCTACGGCCCCAAGAGAGCCGACGATTCCGATCAATTGGAACTTCGACCGTTGTCCGGCAATCATACCAGCAATCCCGATGAGGGTCCGCTCGTGTTCATCAGCGTGGCCGAACCAAGTGCGGACCAACACGCGGCCCGCTTGATTCGGGCCTGCCGTGCCATCCGCCCCTCGGTCCGGTTTGTTGGTGTCGCCGGTCCGCACATGGTGGCCGCGGGATGTTGGCCGATCTTCGACATGACGCGGCATTCGGCGATGCTGCTCGGAATCCTCGGGTCTGTAGGTCGGGCCGCGGCCATGATGACCACCTGTGAACGCCACCTTCGCCGATATCCGTTCGATGCCGCCGTCCTCTTGGATTCACCGACCCTGCATCTGCCCCTCGCCGCTCGCGCGAAGGCCGCCGGTGTGCCGGTGTTCTACTATATCGCCCCGCAGATGTGGGCATGGGGTGCCTACCGCATCACCAAGCTGCGCCACCGAACGGACCAGGTCGGTGTGATCCTGCCGTTTGAAGAGCAGTACTTCCGCGACCAGGGGATCGACGCGACGTACGTCGGGCACCCGCTGGCCGACGTGCTCGCGGAGGAGAAGATCGACGAGGCGGTCGTGGCTGAGATTCGGCGTCGAGGTCGGCCCGTAATCGCGCTCTTGCCCGGCTCGCGCAAGCACGTCGTTGAGGAGGTATTGCCCGGACAACTCGAGGTGTCCGAGGAGATTTCGCGAAACATCCGCGGTGCGACGTTCGGAGTGTCCGTCGCGGGGGATCATCTGCTGGCGTCGATCCAGGATCGAGCGTCACACAGCTCCGCCGACGTGCGATTGTATCCGGGCAGCCATGCCGAATTGATCCGGGCGGCCGACCTCGTTCTCGTGGCATCCGGTACGACGACGCTCGAGGTGGCCTTCGCGGGCAAGGCGATGATCGTGATGTACAACGCCTCACGGCTGTTTTACAACCTCATCGGTCGGCGGATGATCCACACCAAGTATCTATCGCTGCCAAACATATTGGCCGGTCGCGAGGTCGTTCCCGAGTTCATGCCATACTATCGATCGACCGCCCCGATCGCCGAGCGAGCGATCGAACTGCTACGCGACGACACCGTGCGCAGCCGTATGGAAGAGGATCTTCGAGGCGTGGTCGAACCGATCCGCACCCCGGGAACCGCCCGCCGAGTGGCGCGGATGGTCTTGGACATGGCCGCCGATCGCGGCTAACGCAGGCCGGCCCGGTCCGGTTAGCGAGCAGAAGAACTGCCAGAAAGCGACGGCGTGATTCGGCATGTAGCCAGCGGCGAGAATGCGGCTCTGGGGCTCCGCTAACAACGTGACGCCTAGCAAGACGAAGACCCTAGTAGCCTGCGGGCGGTTTCGTTAGCCGCCGACTCATGCACGCGGGACACGTGCAGCCTGGACGGTCGTGGGTCTTGTGGGCCAGTCCATGCACCGTCCCATCATGTGTATCAAACTGATCCTGGATAATTTTGAAGTATGTCAGGTCGTCGCGTTCGTACATCCTGAACACGGCGTAGGCAACGTGATCCGCAAGTTGAATCGTCCGTGATGGTCGTGAGTCCACAAACAGCGGGATCTCTGAAATGTTCCGAAGATTCCGCCATTTCGTTCCCGCATCGCGGAACGTGAGGGCAAGTTGTTGTAGGCTCGTCTCATAGGAAGTCTTGTCGAGGATGATTAACCCGCGGTGTCGTTCTCCAGCCTGGTAGTGCCGACCGAGCTGCATGTCAAACCTGGAGCAGAGATCTTCAAAAGCCAACTCTACCGGGTCGTCGTTCGGGAAAGAGAGTTTATGAACCGCGCATGCGAAAGCGACCGTGTTCCACGCCTTGGCTAGAATGCCTAATACATCTTTGATCGCCTTTCGACGATCGTCTTTGGTGAGACTACTCCACGGTGCGACGTTGCCTGAAAAAATCGCCGAGGCATGAAATTCGACCGATCTAGGGTCGTGCGGATAGAGATCTTCCGCGAGCTTGTCCAACTGGGTGTTGATCCAATGCAGACTAAACTCGGACGTCGAAAACCCGCCGAGGACGAAGTAGGATTCTGTCGGATTGCCTGCGGAACCGGAGTCATCGAGATAGAGCAGATACATAAAAAAATGCAGCCGAGTGGGCGTTCGCCCAACGGACCGCAATACCGCAGCCCTCCCAACCGCATTTGGAGCATAACACATT
>JADFHG010000212.1 GCA_022567365.1 Planctomycetota bacterium
AGAACTGCTACACCGGCCCGGGCGACTTCGACGGGACGGAGGGCGGATTCGACCGCCTCTGCGACTGCCGCTTCCTGGACATCGACCACGACCGCGACGTGGACGCCGATGACTACGCCCTCTTCGCCACCGCGATGACGGGACCGCAGTAGGCCGCTCCCTCACGGTCGCGGTTTGGATGCGGGTGGCTGCAACCCACTGAAATTGACACGGACTCGGCCGGGCGGCTCGTCGCTCAATGCTCATGACGCGCCAGACCGAGCGCCTCCACCATCACGTGGAATATGACGTTCTGCTCCATGACGCCATGGATCAAGTGGGCCGATGGACCGCCCGCGTAGACCGGTACGTCCTCGCCGCCATGGGTCTCGGAGCGCCGGGGCACCGTCGCCTCTTGAAGATAGCACGGGTCCGCCGTGTTGCGTTCGCTCAGGTCGGGGCGTCCCGCGGCAATGGGTCTGTAGCCCTGGGCGGAATGGGGACGCCGTTTGGCACCTTCGGGCTGATCGCTGGATGCGCCTGTATACCCGGGTCCGTTGGCGTAGCCGAGCGTCGTGTAGGGTAGTCCGAGCGCGTCGAGCGCATATTGACCGGTGCTATTGCCCGTCATGTCGTTCTCGACGACCTTGCCGAGGATCGGGTTCCCGCGCGTGGGGTAGCCGGCCATCGTGAACACGTGGCTGTGGTCGGCGGTCACGATGATCAGCGTTTCGCTCGGGTCGGTTTTGCCCATGGCGACCTCGACGGCATTGGCAAACTCGATGGTATCGAGTAGCGCCCGGTGGGCGTTGCCTTCGTGGTGGGCGTGGTCGATCCGCCCCCCTTCGACCATCAGAAAGAACCCTGCCTTTCGGCCCATGGTTGCCAATATGTCGATGGCTTTGCCGGTCATTTGCGATAGCGAGGGCTGGTGCGGCGTATCGCGCGCCCGATCAAACTCGTACGCCATGTGTGAAGGAGCAAACAACCCCAGAACGCGTGCGCCCTTGGTCACGTCGATCGCGGCCAGACCGGCTCGGTTCGCGACATAGAGCGAATTCGAGGCGTCTGACCACTCTCTCGTGAGGTCGCGGCCGTCCGTTCGCATGCCATGGGTCTGCGTCGCGCGGTCTCCATCGGTTCGTGCTGCGGGGTCGCCATCGGTCGGCGCCGGTAGAAAGTGCCAACGCCCGCCGCCGAGCACGACGTCGACGCCGTCGCCGTATGGGAACTCGAGGAGTTGCCGGGCGATGTCCGGGAAGTTCGCCGCCCGGGCTTCGGGGGAAAGGAGCGAGTCGTCCTGCCAATTCCGTTCGGGCGAATGGGCGTAGCAGGCGGCGGGCGTCGCGTGCGTGACGCTGGTCGTGGTCACGATCCCGGTCGCCATTTTGCGCGTCTCGCAGAGCTCGAGCAGTGTCGCCACGGTGTGGGCTTCGGCCGACGCATGGTCGCCGCGGGCGAGGTCTCCGTCGACGCCGATCACGCCGGCCCTCGTCTTCACGCCGGTCATCATGGCCGTCATCGTACCGGCGGAATCCGGAGTCTGCTGGTTGGTGTTGTAGGTCTTGCTCAGTGCGACGTAAGGAAGTCGCTCAAAACTCAGGATGTGTTCCTCGCCCGAATGACCGCGCCGTTGTCCATCCAGGATCCGGGCGGCCGTTACCGTGGCGAGCCCCATACCGTCGCCGACAAAGAGAATGACGTTCTTGGCCCGCCCGTCGATGCGGCGCAGTTGCTTCGCGGTCTCGACGGCGCCGCGACCGTTCGCGAACCACTCCTTCGGCGTTTGTGCCGCCGCTGTTGAAAGGAGCGCCCCGACGCACATGATGCCCAAGACGCCCGGCACGAGTTTTCGACTTGCTCGCATATCGATCAATACCCCTGTCTCACACTGTTGAAAAAACCGACGGCCGTGTCGTTGACCCCCATTCTTGGGTGTTCCACGGCCGCCACGGGGGTCGGCCGTCACTTTTCCAACGGGTCGCTATACATGATGCACGTCGCCACCCCGCCTCGAACGTGTTAACGGGCGAGCGGCAGCGTGAGTTCGACGCAGCAGCCTCGAGGATTCGCGGGCCGAATGGTCGCGCTGCCGTTGTGCAATTCGACCGCACGTTTGACGAACGCAAGACCAATGCCGTTGCCGTCCGCCTTCGTCGTAAAGAAAAGCTCGAAGACGCGGGCAACGAGTTTCGGATCGATACCCGGACCTTCGTCGCAGATCGAAACGACGGCCGACGCGGCAGACTGCCGACACCTCCGACAAGTCACGGTGATTCTGCTATTGGACGGTGCGTGCTCCATCGAATTGGAGAGCGCTTCGATCACGCTCTGCGCAATCTGATCGCTGTGGCCGTAGATCGTCATCGGCGCTTCGTCGATCGACGTCGCCACCTTGATACCCTTTGTGTCGAGCTGCGGTACGACTTCCGCAACGGCCTGTCGTACGACCTCTCCGAGGTCGAAGTGCTCGAACGCGCGTTCCGGCACGCGCGCGAAATCCAGCAGCCTGGTGACACGGTGATCCAGTCGGCGGCCTTCCGCAAGGACGTCGCGCAACCTGAGACCCGTGTCCTCGTCGTGGGTTCCGAATTCAAGAGCCAATTGGGCCGAGATGATGATCGCCGCCAACGGGTTGCGTATGCCGTGCGCGACCGATGAACAGACCTCGCCGACGGTGGCCAGCCTGGCGTGCCGCTCCTCCATGGCCCGTTGACGGTCGAGCGTCATCTGGTCGTAGGTGCGCTGCAGTTTCCGGCCGTACCAGAACACGCCCAACAGAATCAGTACAACCGTCGCGAGAAAGTACTTCTCGAAGCGCGCGCTGCGTTCGAGGAACGCACCGTATTCGGCAAGCAAGTCCGCTCCACGGGCTTGGAAAATCTGCTCGACGCCGGCCAGCGTCGCCAGCGCATCAGCCTGGGCGCGATCCATGGATGCCATCGATACGGTGGCCGCATCCATGGCCTCGCGGCGTTCATCTTCGGCCAGCTCTCCAGCCGACGTGCGTGCAAACATATCGAGAATGCCCTGCTCGAGGTGGATCATGTCGTCGATGTGGCGACGGAAATCGCTCAAGTCGACGCGCCGATTGAATCCGCCCGGATCGATGCCGAAACGTTCGCCGTCTTTTAGATTGAGCTTCAGTCTCAACTGCATCCGCTCAAACCGACCTTGTTCGTGGTCGACGTCGCGACTCTCGAAGATGTCGTTTCCGGGCGCGTTGAGTTCGATCACCGTGCGCCTCAGGCGCGTCATCCAGCGCTGATGATCCTCGACGATACCAAGATCGCGCAGCGCAACTTGATACGATTCGAGCGTTTGGTGATACAGGAAAAGGCTCGCCCCGATGACCATGACGTCGAACATCGCCAAGAGAAAATAAAAATGATACCAGCGCCAGCGCTCGGCGACTCGACGGAGCATCCTCCCGGGGCGAGGCGGGGCGGTCGATTCTCGATTGGAGGGCTGCTCTACCATGGACATTCAGTGTAATGTCGGTCGTTGCCGAGGGCTGGAGCAGAGGATTCGCCGCACGTACCGACGCTTTCACGCCCCGAAGGGTCGAAAGTTCCGCGGCGATCGGACAGCCGGATCCTTGAACCGTCATTGACGAAAGGCACCGCGGGACGACAATATCGTATCGCGTAGACGTCCAGAAGCCTGACCGGGAGACCGCCCGTGGCCAACATTCTCGTGGTAGACGACGAACCGATCCTGGCGAAAAACATTGCCGAAGCGATGCGCCTGGGGGGACACGACGCCGTCGTCGTGGGAACCGGCGAAGACTGCCTCGCCGCCGCGCAAGCGAACCCGCCCGACGTCGTACTGCTCGACCTGCGTCTGCCGGGCATCGACGGAATCGACGTGTTGCGCGAGTTGCAGCGTCGGGAGACCAGCGCCTCGGTCATCATGATGACCGCCCACGGCAACGTCGATTCGGCGGTCGAGGCCATGAAGCTCGGAGCCGGTGACTTCCTGACCAAACCGTTGGACCTCAAGGAACTACAACTCGTCGTCGAACGCGTATTGAAGCATCGCATGGTTACGGCCAACCTCAACTACTTCCGCAATCGTGAACGAGCGGAAGGCGCGTTCGCCGACATCATCGGCGAGTCACCAGCGATGGCGACGGTGAAGCGATTCGTCGAGCGCCTCATTGCGACACCCGCGTTGGCATCCGACCAGCCGCCCAGCGTGCTCATCACGGGAGAAACAGGCACCGGCAAGGACCTCATCGCTCGTGCTCTTCACTATAGCGGCGCGCGGTCCGCAGGGCCATTCGTTCACGTCAACTGCACGGCGCTGCCGGAACACCTCGTCGAAGCCGAGCTCTTCGGACACGTCAAGGGCGCGTTTACCGACGCACGCAGCGACAAGAGGGGCCTCTTCGAGACCGCCAACGGGGGGACCATCTTCCTCGACGAAATCGGACATATGAAGCTCTCGTTGCAGGCCAAGCTCCTCAATGCCATCGAGAGTCGCACGATCCGCCCCGTCGGCGGAACGAGCGACCGCAAGATCAACCTTCACGTCATTGCCGCGACGAACCGTGACCTCGAAGAAGCCATCGAAGCCAGGGAGTTTCGCGAGGATCTCTACCATCGGCTCCGCGTCCTTACGATTCAGCTCCCGGCCTTGCGCGAAAGGGGCGACGATCTCTTCGCCCTCGCGGGCCATTTCCTCAAGATACACTCGGCGCGTTTCGCCATACCCATGGACGGTTTTGCCGATGACGCCCTGGAGGCAATGCGGGCGTATGACTGGCCGGGCAACGTCCGCGAGCTGCTGCACTCCATCGAAAGCGCGGTACTCATGGCCGACTCACCGCTCATCAGGCGAGAGAACCTCAACATCATTCCATCGAACAAACAGGGTGGCATGGCGATCGACATGCCTCGAGCCAACGAGTCCATCGTCGTCGACTTCGACGGCGAAGGTCCGAAGCTCGACGACATCGAGTACCGGATCATCAGTGCCGCGCTGGAGCACTCGGGCCACAACCTGAGCCGCGCCGCGCGCATCCTCGGCATCTCCCGCGACGCGGTTCGGTATCGCCTCGCCAAGTACCGCGAGGCGAAAGGGCTCGAAGGGGCGTAGCGGTCGGCGGCGTAGCGTTCTGGTGCTCCGTCAGTCCTCAATTGACGGGTAAAGCCGGCGCAGGCGCATTCGTGCGTTACCCATCGTGAATCGCCGGTTCGCCTTGGTGTCGGCGGCGTTGCGTTTTGTTTCCCAAGCCGCTACCTCACGCGTCGGTTCGTTCATGTTGTCGATGCGACAGGCCAGACACTTGCCGCCCCGGAATGCCCGGTTCGATCTCGGCCATATCCAGCCAACTCCCGTGCTCGGGCGCGAACGTGAATCTCCATCCGGGTAGGGCAGATCGTTGACCTGCCTTTACTATCTGGGTCGAAGTGAACGTCATCGAGATGCGAGGGAGACGGTGAAGGCAGGTGAATCACCTGTCCTACCGCACTCTCCAGTCGGTCGTTTTCAGGCCACCACCGACGTTTGACCGACTGGAAAGTCGGTCCCACAGACTATCGCAACGCACCGCTACGTCTCCACCGCCCGGGCCGCGATGTCTGGTCGGCAGAACGCGCCCTCGAAGTGAATCTCGTCCACGGCCGAATACGCCCGCGCCCGGGCTTCGGCGATGTTGTCTCCCAGCGCGGTCACGCCAAGCACACGTCCGCCATTGGTCACGACTGCATTGCCTTGTCGCCGCGTGCCCGCGTGGTCAACGACCACGTCGCGCATAGCGGAGGCCCGCGCCAACCCCTCGATGGGTTTGTATTTCTCGTAGCTTCCGGGATAGCCCGCGGACGCCATCACCACGCACACCGCCGGCCGCGGATCCCATCGCACGTCGGCTGCGTCGAGCTTGCCGTCCACCACGGCGGTGAGAAGATCGAACAGGTCCGACTCGAGCCGGATCAGGATGGCCTGCGTTTCGGGATCACCGAAACGGCAATTGAACTCGAGCACCTTGGGACCCGCCGCCGTGAGCATCAGGCCCGCGTATAGCACGCCCCGGTATGGTGCCCCGTCGTTGCGCAGCGCATCAACGATAGGCATCAGGATCTCGCGGTCGATCACCGCGTTGACGTCCTTCGTCGCAATCGGCGCCGGACTGTACGCCCCCATTCCACCCGTGTTGAGACCGGTGTCGTTCTCGCCGACCCGTTTGTGGTCCTGTGCCGTCTCGAGGACGTAGATCGTCCGCCCGTCCACCAGCGCCAGCACCGAAAGCTCCGGTCCTTTGAGAAGCTCCTCCACGACCACGCAGTTTCCCGCGTCACCGAACACCTTGTCCACCATGATCTGCTCGACGGCCACCACGCCGTCGGCCGGGTCCGGACAAATGACGACGCCCTTACCGCCCGCCAAGCCCGCCGCCTTGATCACGACGCCGAAATCGCGCGTGGCCACATAATGCCGAGCTTCTTCGAATCCGGTGAACGAGCGCCCCTCCGCGGTCGGCACCTTCGCGGTCTTCATCAGACGCTTCGCGTAGGCCTTGTCGCCCTCGATCCGCGCCGCGGCGGCCGTTGGCCCGAACACGCGCAGCCCCGCGCCTTCGAACTTGTCGACGATGCCCGCGCATAGCGGGGCTTCGGGGCCGACCACGGTCAGATCCACGGATCGCTCCCGCGCCAAGGCGAGGAGTGCGTCAAGGTCCGAGACATCGACTCGGACGTTTTCTCCAAACTCGGCCGTACCCGCGTTGCCGCCGGCCGTAAGCACTTCGCGCACCTTCGTCGACCCCGCCAACCCACGGACCAGCGCGTGCTCGCGTCCTCCACTGCCAATGAC
>JADFHG010000213.1 GCA_022567365.1 Planctomycetota bacterium
CTTGACGGCACGGACGGTACGATTTCATTCAGCCACTGGGTTTTCTCGGACCTTCTTGCCAACGACGCGATGGACGTGTCGGTAAGCAACGATGACGGGGCGTCATGGACCCCGGTGATGACGATCCCGCCCACGGGGAGCGAGTGGAAGATAGCCTCCTTCGTCGTCAGCGATTTCGTCGTGCCGACGGCAGAGATTCGAGTCCGATTCAGCATCGCGGATGACCCCAATGATTCCGTTACCGAGGGTGGGATTGACAATTTCACGCTGCAACAGTTTATCTGCCCGCAGTGTTCGGGGGCTGGCGACTGCAACGACGGGGTATTCTGCAACGGCGTCGAGTCCTGCAACGAACTGTTGTGCGTGGCCGGTGACGATCCGTGCCCGGGCTCCATCTGCTCCGAGTCCGCGCAAACGTGCGTTGCAAACAATCCGCCGGTCGTGACTCCGATCGGTCCACGCTACTTCGACGTGACGCCCGATCCCGGCCCGGTCGACGTGGCACTCCTCGTCACGTCGGCAACGTGGCCTTGTGTGACGGGCTATGTCGACTTCGACTCCGATCCGGAGCTCGCCGCGTTTGGGATCGGTCGTCTCGTCGATGATCCGGTCTACCGGCTGCCCGCGGACTGGGGCACGGTGCACGTCAGCGACGTGGTGGTCACGCCGGACGCGTCGTATTCCGTGCGGACGGACTTTGACGGGGAGGGTCTGTCTTCCGTCGTCGAGGTGACTACGTGGTCTTGGGGCGACACCAACAACAGTGGACTACCGGTCGACTTCGACGACATCATCTGTGCGCTCGATGGGTTCGCCGGGTTGTTCTTCGGTGGATGCAGCTTTTTCGGTACAGACCTCGAGGGCGCCCTAACGAACGGCACAATCGACTTCGACGACGTGCTCGGCGTGCTGGATGCTTTTGCCGGGGCAGGTTTCTTCGACAATCCCGGGCACCAGGAACCGTGCCTTAACCCATAGTCGAACGTCTGGTGGTCGAATCGGCGGCATGCGCGATGGTACGAGCGGTGTGTGATGCGCCGCGGTCCATCCCTGCGTCAGCAGCCCGTAAAGAAACCCGACGGCGGCATCGTTGCCGCACGTTCTTGGGTGTTTCACGGCCGCCGCGGGGGGCGGCCGCTACTTTTTCAACACACCGTCAGTGATCCGCGCGCAGATCGTAGCATAGTAGTCGTGGCGGTTTGCCGGTCGTGATGTCGCGGGTGTTCTGAACGACGTAGAGCAGGCCCTTGCTCAGTGCGGGCGGGGTCCACGATTCGTTCGCGGCGAACAACCAGGCGCGGCTGACCTGTTTGTATCCGTCGGGCGACAGATCGAGCCAGAGCAGGTGTCCCCATTCTCCTAGGCAAAGGAAAAGGGGGTCGACCCGCATCAGCGATCCGCGAAAGACACCCAGCACCCTCTTGGTGATCTTGCCATTTTGCGGGATTGCCTCTTCCCACGTCGGCTGGTTCCGCCACACTTCCTTGCCGTCCTTCAGGTCGATGCACACGACGGCACTGCCGCCGCTGCGTGGTTCATCGATTCCGTACAGGAAGCCGTCCTTGTGTATGGGTGTCGCGAAGTGGCAGCCGAGGGCATCGGTCTTCCAGACAACCTTGGGTTCGCCCGTTTTCGGCGCCTCCAGCAGAACGGCTCCCGTCCCGTACGAGGTGGTCAGAAAGATGCGATTTCCCACGACGACCGGATTGGCCGCGTTGATCGACTCGTATCGCTTGCCTCGGAACGGAAACCGCCAATCGATTCCGCCGTCGGTCGGGTCGATCAGCAATAGGCCGCCGGTGGGCGGTCTGACGTCGCCGCCGGCGAATACCGCGATCCGCGCCGCGCCGTGGATCACCGCCGGAATGGGAGACGCGTAGCTCGCCCGCCACTGATCGCCCGATTGCCAAAGTAACTTGCCGGTGCGCTTGTCGAACGCGACGGCGCAGGGTCCGCCGTCGCCGCCGACCTGAACGATGAGCCGGTCTTCATGCACGAGCGGGGTCGAGCCGACCCCGAAGTAGTTCTTGGGAACGTTGAACCGCGTCTTCGTGTCGAGCTGCCATACGATTTCGCCGGTCAGAAGATCGATGCAGTGGAGTTTGCCCTCGGCGCCGAGCGTGAACACGAGATTGTCATCGATGACGGGACTGCCGCGCGGGCCGTTGTTGAAACCGTAGCGGTCCTCGTACGCCGACGGATACCGAACGGACCAGTATCGCTGCCCGGTTTCCGTCTGCAGACATTCGACGATCTCTTCGTCGCCCATTCGGTGAAAGAAGACCACACGATCGCCCATCACCGCGGGCGAGGAGAAGCCCGACCCTTTCTCCATTTCCCAGATGAGCTTGGGGCCTTCCTTCGCCCAGCGGGTCGCCAGCTTCGTTTCCGTGCTGATTCCGTCGTGCGTCGGCCCGAGCAGCGTGGGCCAATCGTGCGTCACCGCGCCGACCGACAGCGCCTTCGGTTTGCCATGGACGATGACGCGCGGGTGCGGTTTGGCGGGCGCCGTATTTTTCGTCGATGGCGGCCCGTCAGGAGCGCCGTTTGCGGAAGCGCTTGCGAAGACAAACACCACGGCTGGAAAGCAACCGCGCAGCAATCGGTCCGACCGGACGCGCCCGACGCGCAAAGTGTGACCGACGTGCCGGAGAATTGTCCTATGCGTTTTGTCCATTTTCGATTCCACCATGAACGGCAGTCTCGCCCGTACGATTGGACCGACGACCACATTGCACGCGTGGCCGCCTCCATTCGATCGATGGTAACGATCCACGCCGAACCGCGCGCGGTCGTATCGTGTCGGCACTACGCCAGGAACAGCAATACATACGCGGTCGCCAGGACGATCTGCATGATCGCGAACGGCAAGGCGAGTCCGACGAATCGACCGAAGGACATGCTGACTTCGTTCTTGTGCATGATGGTCACGGCTACGAGCGTCGAGGCCGAACCGATGGGCGTGAGATTCCCGCCCAGGTTGCACCCAAACACGACCGCCCACCACAGGGGATCCGTCGACGCCGTCCCTTGGGCCTGGAGGATCTTTGAAAGCATCGCGGCCAGTGGGATGTTGTCGGTGACGGAGCTGGCCGCGGCGGACGAAACGAGGATCGATCCGGTCCCGGCGCCGTAGCCGAGCAGATCGTTTAGCCCGATGACCTTCGTCAGCCCCGTGCCGATGAGGTCGAGCACGAGGGCGTGCTCCATGACGTTGATCACGACGAAGAGCGCCGCGAAGAAACCGAGCAGATCCCAATCGACCGCGCGATAAAACTGATCGACCGTCGACTTGTAGCGGACCAGCATAATCGCCGCGAAGCTCAGCGCGACGAAGCTCATGCCCAGGTCGCGGATCACCGGCAGTACCGACGTCGTCGCGATCGTCAAAATGAACAGAGCGAGCATCACCGCGCCGAACCAGAAGAGACCCCAACTCTCGATGCCGTCGTTCTCGTCGAACGCGCCGACCAATCGGAGCGCGTCGGCCCGATCGGCGGGCTCGGTGATCTTCTCGATTTTGAAGAGCTTCGCGCCGAGCATGATGGTGAGCACCGTCGCGACGCTGACGAATGGGGCCGCCTTGATGAAAAACTCGACGAAGCTGATACCGGCCGCGTTGCCGATGATGATGTTCGGGACCGAGCTGATCAGCGTCAGCAGCCCGCCGACGTTGGTGAGCAACCCCTCGATCATCAGGAACCCGAGCAGCAGGTTCTTTCTGCCCAGCTTGCCAAGGGAAACGCCGGTGAGCGAGCCGACGATGATCATCGCGGCGACGTTGTTGAGGACCGCCGAGAAAACGACGGTCATCAGGCCGTAGAACCAGAGAAGCCTGCGTGGATCGCCCTTGGACGCCTTCGTCAGTTTGATCGCGATCCAGGTGAACAGGCCCGACTTCGACGTGACGTCGATAAACAGGCTCGCCCCGAAAATGAGCCCGATGACGCCCCAATCGATCGCGGGGATGTAGACGGGAAGCTCGACCATATGACCGCGCCCGCCGTCGAATGACGGGAGTTCGACGACGTACTTGTGCGCATCGGTGAAGCGGTACAGGTCATCGACGTTCGCGAGAAACAGACAGACGATCGCGAACACGCCCGCGATGATCGACTTCTTGGCGTGGATCTTTTCCTCGAGCGCGAGACAGACGATGAGCCCGAGGAGCAGCGCCGCGAACAGCAGCGTGACTGATAGGGGAACGGCGGGGGCGGTGTCAGCACCGGCACTGGCTATGAGAAATTGCGTCATCAGGCCTCGCTTCGATTAGAGCATAAGCAGCGGTATCTGCCGCGTCTCGACGGCCAACGGGTAGGCGACTCCGTGCATGGCGAGTTGTTCCTCGTCCTTGGCGTTCATCACCAGAAGGTCGACCTTCTGATCCTCGATCAGCTTTCGATATTCGGGCAGGTGATGGCCGAAGACGACGAGCGGCTCGATCGTCACCAAGAGCTTCTCGCCATGGAGCACTTTCGCGCAGCTCTCGATGTAGTCGGTCGGACCCTTGAGAAGCTGTTCGCGAATTCGCTCGCGGGCCTCGTCCGTGTCGATCGCCGGTATTTTGGAGATCACTTCCATGTATCGCTCGAACGTCGCTTCGTCCTCCACGTGGGTCAGCCAGAGCCTACCGCGCTTCGCGGTGAAACCGAGCGCGTAGTTGATCAAGCGATTGTCCCCGGAGAGGTGGTCGGTGATGGCCATGACCGTGGAAGTCTTGGTCATCGCGTGTTCAGCCGTGCGCTCAGCCTCCGGGTGCGGCAGGACGACGACCGGCACATTGGTGTGCTGCGTGAGCACGTCGAGGTGCGTGCCGAGGCTATAGGGCCAGCGCCAAGCGGTGCTGTGCAGGTTTCGATAGGTGCAGATCAGGTCGGGGTCGCTCGATTCGACCAGCTCGAGCAGATCGCCGACGGTGCGAAAATCATCACCGGCGACGTCGGTCCAACGGAACCCCTCGTCCGCGGTGATCACGGACAGGAACTTGCGGGCCTGATCGCCGAACGCCTTGGCCCCGTCCGCGTCGCGGTCGGTGACCGAGAGGACGGAGCGTATCCGAAGCGTCTCGTGCTGAAAGACCTCGCGCGTCGCCGCCCGGAACATGCTGGTGAATTGATCCACGTTGGTCATTTGGAGCCTCGCCTTCTAATCGCCTGGGAAGTGAGCAAGCCCGTCCCTAATGCCCGGCGGATACGCGAGACCCCACGTAGGCCGCACGTCGCCATGGAAGACCAACCCCAGGCGCAAACGGTGCAACAACCACGCCGCGCTTGCGCGGTCACTCCGCCGTGACCCAAGGCGATTCTAACGATGCTAGGTGACCGGTCCAGGGCGCATCGCGAACGACCGGCTGTTGAATGTGAAAAACGCGGGCGAATCGCCCGCCGCAATGCGCGATTTCAAGGCGTGTGCCGCGAAAGCTGCTCGAGCGCCGAACCGGCGTCGGAGAACATCAGGGATGCAAAGGTGAGCAGACCGAGTGCGGCAATCCAACCGAGCAGCGCGAACCCGCTCATCACCAGACCGGCAATCGCCCAGCCCGTGCCGCGTAGATGTTCGTTGCGCGCCTTCGCCCGGTGAATGCGAACGAGGCCGATGATGCCCAGCACCACGCCCGCGATCTGCGAAATGACCGGGATGATTGCGGTGAATCCGCAAACGGCGGACGCGATTGCACACTTGTCCGTGCCCACGTACTGCGGCATTGGGCACGCCGGCAGCCCCGCGCTTGCACCGTGCATTGGCGCGATCGGCCTGGCTTGGACGAGTACCGGGTATTGTTCCGCCGGCGACGACGCGGGATGCGGCGACACGAAATCCGCCGCCGGTGTTGACGTCTCAACTTCGTTCATGGCTATTCTCGACTCAGAGCGTGTTCAAGAGCCCGCCTTCCGAACCGCGCCGCCGGACGGCAATTGCTCCGAATGAAATCGTACGATACGGACCCGCGCCGCGGGGTTGTTGGATTATCGGTTCTTATCGAGCCGTCTTGGCCGATTCGGATGTTGGCTTGTGAGGTCTTCTTCAGCGCGGACGTGGTCTCCCTCGCCCTTCGGTGGAGATCCAAGTGGGGGCCGAGGCCCCCGCAGGTGTGGCTTTCCAGACGTGGGCTCAGCGGGAACCTCGCCCTCCCGGTCCGTAGGCAGCCCAATCCCTCATGCACCCGTCGCGGCGTCTGATCACCTTCAGCGATCGACAGGTTCGTGGATCGCGACTAAGATCGCTGCTCGTGGCGGTGTGCGGTTTGGCGTGCATCGGCCAGTACCAGCGGCGGCGGTGGAAGTTCGCGAGCCTTTCGCGTGCCCACGTCCGCCACGGGGGGCGGACGCTACGTTGCGACGATCGTGCGCGGGCGGACGCTCGCGCAGGGCGTCCCATATTCCTGGAAGGAGAACCACGGTGCGGTTTTGTCTGGTTGAGTTTGAAGGGGACGCGGGTCCACAGTTGGCCGTCGAACGCAGCGGCGGTTTGGTTCGGTTGGACGCGCCGCCGAGTCTGCGCGGTGCGCTTCAGATGCACGGGGGCGATGGGCTGATGCGCCTCGCGGCGGATGCCAAGGGCGATCCGGCACCCATGGACAGCGTAAAGCGATGGCTGCCGCCTGTTCCCGATCCTGGTTCCTTTCGAGATTTCTATGCCTTTGAGCAGCACGTGAAGACGTGCCGACAGAAACGCGGGCAGGAGATGCTTCCGGAATGGTACGAGTTTCCGGTCTTCTACTTCTCCAATCCCCAGTCCATGAAGGGACACAAGGAACCGGTTAGCAAGCGGGCTTC
>JADFHG010000214.1 GCA_022567365.1 Planctomycetota bacterium
GACGAGGCCGGAGTCTGAAACGTCATGTCGTTGGGCGGATCGTATGCGCGCTCCGAGAAGTTGACCGTCACGTCGGCGCGTCCGTTGAGCAATCGCTCGATCCGTGGGCCTCCGAGCTTGACGACGGCACCCTGACCGGACACCAGTCGATCGCGACCGGGTGATAGGTGCACCGTTGTGACACCAAACGAGATCGTCGCCCGGTGGTCCGCGTATTCATCGTACCAATCGATCGCTCGATAGCCGGCGCCGATCGACTCGTCTCCGCCGCGGTCGCCCACGAGGTCGTTGGCGGCGCTCACGAAACCGGGCACGATCGTCGCGTCGGGCAGGTCGATGACTCGGAGGTCGGGGGGCAGCTCGACGCCTGTGCCCACGAATTCGATGCGCCCATCGCGCACGATGATCACGCCCGGTTCGATCACCCAGGGGAGTTCCGGCGAAACGGGCATGACCCGTCCGGCGCGAATCACGAACGACCGCTCGTCGCCCGCCTGCGCAATGGGGAGCGCACAGGCAAGTCCAAGTCCGACAAACGCCGCAATCAATACTGCCGGGATGCGGCACGGGCGTCGCATCCGCACAAACTGATCCCTGTTTTCCGAGCCGCGGGCTTTAGCCCGCGCGATTGCGCGAGTGTCGGCGGCGCGGGTATCTATCGCCACTTGCGGCGCGATCGGCCGAGTGTGACGGGTGCGGATGCGCGTTGAGACCTCTCGCGCGATCATGCCCGCATCGACCCGCGTCTCGATGGATTCCGACGCGGCGGCGCGTGTTGGCGCGGGTTCAATCCCGTCGATCGAATTATCGCGAGACCCATCAGGCACCGTATTACTCCGCGGTCTCGGGCGTCTCTTCGCCAAACAGCCGCTTCAATCGCACGTCCGTCGTCCGGTCGTACGCCCTGATCCCGTTGATGTAGACAAGGTCCACCCAGGTGTCGAACTCGAGGGGATCGCCGCTGAAAACGACCACGTTGGCCGTCTTGCCGACTTCGAGCGACCCGAGTCGCCCCGCAAGCCCCAGGGCGCGGGCGGGGTTGATCGTGATCGATTCGAGTGCCGTGCCCCGCGAGACTCCGTTGCGCACGCAGCGCGCGGCTTGATAATTCAGGTATCGTTCGGCGAGCGACGTGTCCGGGCTTGGCTGAAGCGAGAACGCGATCCCCGCTTTTGCGAAGACACTCGGCACGAACGTCTCGCGGAGTTTTCCGGTGATCGGGTCGCGCTCCCGGTGCCACAGATTGGCAGCCAGCACGACCGGTCGCCCGGTCGCCTTCAGCTCCGAAGCGGCCTTGTAACACTCCGAGCCCAATACGAACGTCGTCCGATGGATGAACCCGTTTGTCGTCGCGATCCGCACCGCCCGCCCCACGTCGGCGGCCTTCTCGCAGTAAACGAACGCCCCGAGGTCGCCGCGGTTGAGCCTCACGAGGTTCAGGTGCTTGTCATCGTAATCGGAGTCCCTAAGCAGCGGTCGGCCCCGTTTGGCCGCCTCGACCGGCCCGATGTCGATCTTCTTGTCCGTTTTTTCGAGGGACTCTTCGTATTTCTCTTCCGCGCGTCGTTCGAGGTAGTCGGCGAGTTCGAGAAAGGTCTCGCGGAGCGTGGCCATCTGCATCATGCGGTCGAACCCGCGCTTTGGCGCGACGGATAGCTTGAGCGCCACGGCCGGCTCGATCGTCATCTCGTCGGGCGTCAGACCGATCGGATGCACGACGCGACTCAGGCTGCCGATGACGCAGTTGTTCGCGACGATCACGTGGACGCCCGTCACACCGTCGCGCAGCGCGTCCTCGAAATAGAGCCGCGACGGATCGAGCGAATCGTACACGTCGAGAAACGGCGTGACCGGCAGGCTTTCGTTGGCGACGTCCAAACCACGCGCCGAGTGCGGGTCGATCATGCCTGGAAAAACGACCTTACCGGAGACGTCCACGACCATCGCGTCGTACGGAATATCAACGTCGGTTCCGATGGCCGTGATACGACCATTCTCGAATAGGATCGTGCCCTTGGCGATTTCGTCGCCGACGATCGGTATGATCCTCCCGCCTTGTAGCGCGAGCTTCGTGGGCGGTGCAGCGATGGCCTCGACCGAGGCAAACGCTGCGGCGCACACAACGAGCAGAACCCGTATTCCCAATGCCTTCACGTTATTCACCATTTTCCTCGACAAGGGCGCTCGTGATGCACCGACCCGTTTCTCGTTCGCCCGCGCGACCTCAACCATCCCGCGTGTCCACCACGACCTCGCCGCCGATGAGCACGACCCGCGGCGCCGAAACGGCGTCGAAGGGTTCGCCGCTCCACATCACCAGATCGGCGCGCTTCCCCACCTCGAGCGTGCCGACGACGTCGTCGATTCCCAACAGACGAGCGGGCACCACGGTCACCGCGGCAAGCGCGTCGTCGAGCGATACGCCGAACCGAATCGCGTACATGGCCTGGCGGGCGAGACCGTCCTCGTCCCGCAATTCTTGAGCGGAGAGCGCCGTCTCGATCCCGGCATCGATCAATGCTCGAAGCGTATGGACCCGCGCGTTTCGGACTTCCCCGCTTAACCCGCGCCAGCCAACCGGTGTCACGTAGATCGGTCCGAAGACGACCGGGGTCCCCGCCGCTTTGAGCTCATCGATGCACCGGTATGCGTCGGTCCCCTCCTCGAGCGTGAACGAAAGTCCGAACTCCTCCGTGAGGCGAATCGCCGCGAGGATGTCGTGTTGGGCGCGGGCTTGGATCCGCAGCGGCACCTCCCCCGCGAGCACCCGCGCGAGCACCTCGCGAGACGCCTCGCCCGGCGCGTCCGCGCCGTACACTTCGAGCCCGGCGAGGCCGCGCTTGGTGTCGTGTAGCGCCTTGCGAAACACCCACGCGACGCCCATCCGCGTACCGGGACGGCGGGTATGAAACGTCACCGAGCGCCGCGACGGCATCGAGTTTCCCCGTCCCCGGCGCGACGGATCGACGCCCATCGCCGCCTTGACGGCGTACGTTTCCCGTACAATGCGATCACCAAAGGCACCGCCCGTGCGCACGATCGCGCCCTGGGCGCCGATGACGGCGGCCGAGCTGGGAGACGTGTACACCGTCGTCACTCCGCCGCGCAGCAATCGATCAAAATCCCTCGACCGCAGGTTGACCGAGTCGATCACCCGCATCTCGGGAATCACCTCGGACGAGGCCTCCGCCGTGCTCACGGACATGCGCGTGCCCACGGCAAGACCACTCGGCTGCGCATCGGGAAACCCGCACGCTGAACACTTGGTGCCCTCGACGTGTCTGATCGCGCGTGGACACGAGCTGCCACAACAACCCGGACTCGCGTCCTCTGAATGTCCGGGGTGAAACAGACCGTGCAGCACCGCCCGCGGGCCGCGCGGAAGCGGCGCGACGAGGTCTTCCGATTCGACGGCTGCGTTCGCATCAATCAGACCGGGTGTAATCGAACCGTCCTCGATCTCGATGACCCGTGCCCCGGCCGGTGTCGCCATGGCCGCGCCGACGTCGACGATCAGACCGTCGCGAATGACGATCATGCCGTCTTCGATACGTCTACCGTCGCCGACGTACAGGGTGGCGGCTTTGAGTACGAGAATGTCCGTGGCGTCCGTCGCGCCGCTAGGCGGCTGTTGGGCCAATGACGCAGACGCGGCGGCGAACAGTATCGCGCACGAACAGATTGATAGTGTCCCGGCCGCGCGTTGAAAAAGACCCAGAGCGTTTCCCGCCTCTGCGTTCCGAGCCGCGGGCTTCAGCCCGCGCGGTCTCTCGGGGTCATGTGCGTTGTGCGTATCCGAGCATGCGGCGTGAAGAACCGGGAAATGCCCTGGCGTAATACACGGCCGTTGATTGACGCGAGTTGCCATACCGCCACGAATGTCCGCGCGGGCTGAAGCCCGCGGCTCGGTCTTGTTAGAGTCCCTAAAAAATCGAGCAGTCATTGAGAATCTCCGAGAAAGGCCCCGTTGTCAGCTTCAAAGGAATAAACACGAGCACCGTTGATGTACACCTCGAGCACCCGCGAATCCAACCGGAGGGGATCACCGGAGAACAAGACGAGATCCGCATCCCTACCCTGTTCGATTGTACCGACTCGACCGTCCACCCCCGCCCGCCGCGCCGCGACCGAGGTAATGGCGAGCCGGGCCTTGGCCGGATCCATCCCGTAGCGCACGGCGAGTGCCGCCGTGATGCGCAGCGACTCCCCGGCGTGCATCGGCATGGCACCCGCGAACGCAACCTCCACTCCGGCTGCGCTCAACGCCGCCGGAGCGGCGAGCACGCGGGGCGGCGTCGAAGCATCGAAAGGCCCCATCACAATCGCCGCGTGGTAGCGCGCGAGCGCCTCGCCGAGCTCGTGGGTATCGCTCGTGTGTACGATGGTAAGTCTCCGGTCGGAGCCCGCCAACACGGCGAGGGCCGAATCCACGTCCATCGGGTCATCGCACACGACGAGTCCATCGAGTCTTCCCGACATGAAGCGTTGAAGCCGATCATGACCACCACCGGCGGCCGACTCACGCAGCGCCGCCCGCAGCATCGACAGTGACCCGGCGCGCGAGGTCGGTGCTCGATCGGGCTGCCACACGCGAGGCCCCAGCGCGAAGACCAGCGGACCCTCCTCCCGCAGCAGCCGATCCCGCCGCCAATCCGCGTGCGCACCGCCGCCGGTCTTTAGCACGACGGCTGCACCCGATACCAGGTTTCCCGCATTCGGTGCGATCAATACCGTCGTGATACCCGCGCGGACGGCAGCGCGAAAATCACGGTGCCTCGCGTCCACAATATCCACCGCGCTCGCGCCCGGATCGATTGAAAATGCCGTCTCGTCATCGCGCCCGTAGGCGCCGAGGACGGCGCGCAAGTCGATGAGACCGGGAGACACAATCGCGTCGGGTCGCTGTAACACGGAACGGTCCGCCGTCTTGCCGTTCGACCCGGTTGACCCGGTTGATACGCTCTTGATCTTCCCGTCTTCGATGGCGATCACGACGTCCGACACGATTCGGCCGTCTGGTGCGACGTAGCCGCCGGCGACGATCGTCTTGGGCGTCATGGCGCTGCCCCTCGCCGCGGCGCGAGCGATCGCCTGCGGCACCGTGAAACCGATGACACCGGCGGCCATCAGCAACACGGTTCTTATCGAAGCGCTCCGTTCAAACGTCGTTTCGTGCATGATCTTCATGTATCTTCGCGGTCAACGACCTCGAATGTGCGGTGCCACGTACGCCGGTTTTCCGGCTACAAAGACACGTTCCACTTTCGAGGCCGGGTCGCCGGGGTCGCCGTCCCAAATGACCAGGTCCGCCGCCCATCCGGGCTGCAACCGGCCGATGCGGCGTTCTACGCGCAGAACCCGAGCGGCAATTACGGTCACGCGGTTGAGCCAATCCACGCGCGCGTCCGTGGCGGCGACGGCGGATTGGGCGTTAAGACCGACAAACCGCGCGGTCTCGGGCGTCTCGGCACCACTACCGATCGTCCACTCGACCCCGGCGCGATCCAGAGCGGCCGCGTTGATCGCCGCGTGCCGCCGATACTGCGACGTAGGATCATCCAAGTCCGGACGGCGTACGGCCGAACCGAGGATGACCGCCACGTCGGCCGCCGCGATCAGGTCCGCGACGAGGTATGCCTCGGTCGCGCCTTCCAGCAGGATCTCCAGGTTGAACTCCTCGGCGAGCGCGAGTGCGTTCAGAATGTCCTCGCTGCGCTGTGCGCGAACGCGCACCGGAAGCTCATGATCGATCGCGCGGAGCAGCACGTCGCTGTCGCGATCAGGTGCCGGCTTTTCGGGCTTCTCGGGGCCGTCTTCGTCGTCTTCCTTTTCTTCGCTCTCTTCGGCTTTGCCGTCGCCGTCCCCATCGGAATCGGGTTTGGGCTTTTCGTCGTCGTCGGATGCCCCGTCTTGATCACCCGGCGCGGTGTTGTTCCGGGTCTCGCGCCCACGAGCGCGCGAAGCATTCGCGACACCGTTGCGAGCGTCAAAATGCGCGTCATCATCATCCTCGTCTTCAGGCTCGGGTTCGGGATCCTCGGGACTTGGTGTGTCGGGTTTGGGGTCATCGTCGCTCGACTCCTCCTCGCCCTTTCCGTTATCGTCCTCCTCCTCCGTCTTTTCTTTTTCCCGCCGCTTCTCCAGCGCTTCGAGGTACTCCTCGAGTTCCTCGTCGTAGTCTTCAAGTGCTTCGCGATACTCGACGGCGGTGCGAAACGCTTTTCGCACGGCGTCCAGCGTCTTGAGCCTGGCGATCGGACGCTCGTCGGACGCCAGATTCACCACGAGCGCCGAGTCCTCGACCATGACCTCGCCGACACCCGACCCGCCCGTCAGCTCGAGTCGGACAATCGTGCCGATACCCGCGATGCCCGACGCCCGCCGCGGCCCCACGTACACCGCCGTCACGCCATTGCGCAGTGCGTCACGGAATCCGTCGAGCGCGTAGGAATCAAAACCGTCCCACGCCCGCGCCGTCGCGCCCGTAGTCGCGGACGGCTGCCCCGTAAGCCCGAGCGCGCTCCAAGCGTCGATCAGCCCCGGCGTGACCGTCTTGCCGGCCGCGTCGATGCGCTGTGCAAACAACGGCGCCTTGACGGTCCGGCCGATCGCGGCGATGCGCCCTTTTTGAATAAGCAGGGAGCCTTTTTCGATGACGCTGCCGTCACCGATCAGAATGCGGGCGTTCTTGACCACCGTCGCCCTCTCGAACATGGGCAACTGAGCATCGACCACCTCCGCACACAACACCGTATAGGCGAAGAGCATGCACA
>JADFHG010000215.1 GCA_022567365.1 Planctomycetota bacterium
TCTAGATTGCGCACAACTTCGTTGCGCCGCGGGTCGGCTGCGAGCGAAGAGAAAACGTCCTCAAAGTTCTTGGCGGATCTGTCAGGCCAGTATTCTGACAGCAGGGGCTCCAGTTGGAGGACGTCGACAAGATCGTCCATCAGGGGGACAACCCGACCGTTCGCATCGCCGTTCGGAAACGCTGCGCGGCTTGCACCGGCACCGAGGATAACCACGTGGGGTCGTTGAAAGTCCGGCGGTAGTGATCGTACATCAACCGTGGTCATTGCACCCAAGTCCGCTTAGGTCGGCTCAGATTGCCCGTTCGAAGTTGCCGGATTCGGTGAATTGCTCGCCCAACGCCGTCGACCGTCGCCTTCCCATAGTCGCTGCGCCCTATTCGTCGTCCGTCTCCTCCGCGTCCTTCGTCTCACGCCGGGTTTCCAAGCGCTCGAGACGTTCTTCCAGGGATTCCTTCTCGTCGCGGAGCTTGTCCAGTTCTTCTCGTAGTTCCGAGAGCTGGATCTGCTCCGGTTTGTCGGCCGTGATCTTCTCGACCGCGGTCTTGGCCGACTTGCGGACGCGGGGCTCGGGGTCGTTCGCCGCCATCGATCGCAAGACCGGTACGGCCGGTCGCGCGGCCTTGCCGAGACCGCGCAGCGCACGCACCGCTGACGAACGGATCCGCCGGCGTTCGCCCTTCAGGCAGGCGGTCAGCGCGTCCACGGCGCGCGTCATCTCCGCGTCTTCGAGGTGGACATCGTCGGCGAGGGTGCCCAGCGCCGAGATCGCCGAGCCGCGGCAGCGTCGTGGATGTCCGCGACCGGTCCACTCGATCAACACGTCCAGCGCGGAAGCATCCTCGCGCCGGCCTAGGGCGCCCAAGGCGGCGGAGCGAATCTGCTCGCGATGCGAGTCGCGATCCAATAGGGATACGAAGAACTCGACGTTTCCCTTTGTCATGATTTTTCCATAGGAGCGAATCGCCGACGACTCGACGCGGTAGCTCGGGTCACCCTTTTCGATGATGTTTCGCAGGGCGCCCGCCACCTTGTCGTCGCGGTGGAACGAGCCGAGTTCCCGGGCGCACGCGGCGCGGACCTTCGGATGTTCGTGGGCCAAACCGTCGAGCAGGGCATCGCGGGCCTTATCGCCGCCCGCTTCGCCGAGGGCGTCGGCCACCTGAACCGATACGCCCCAGAACGAATCCTCCATCAGTGCCTTGGCCAATACCTTGACGTCGCGGTCGGAACCCTTTTTGCCGAAATGCTCGGCAGCGTTGATGCGGCCGACGATATGCGGAGCGCGTTCCAATTGGTTGACCCACAGGTCGCGTCCCTTTTTCTCCTTCAATTCCTTGAGGACGGCGTTGTTCGGATCGACCAGGACCATCGTGGGCTTCTTCGGCAATGGGTAGAAGAACCGCGCCTCCTTGTCGGTGATCTTGCGGCGAAACGTGACTGTTTCGGCGTCGTCGAAATGAAACGCGACCTCGAGCGGGAAGTGGAATGCGTCGGTCTCCTGCTTCTGCTTCACCTCGATCCGCGCGAGTTTGTCCTCTTCGATCCACTTGAAGTTCACGTCGAGGTCGGGCGCGCCGGCGCGCTCGGTCCAGTCGTAAAAGAAGCGTTGCAGCGAGCGCCCGGTCACGCTCTCGCAGGCCTTGCGAAGGTCGGTCGATTCCACCGGGGTATGACGGTGTTCGGTCAGGTACAACGCTACGGACTTCCAAAACGCCGCGTCGCCGAGGCGATCACGGAGCATGTGAAGGATGGCCGAACCCTTGGGGTATGCTCGGCTGTCGAACATGTCGTCGGGGTGTTCGTACTTCAGGTCCACGACGGGCCTTTTCTTGCCGCCGCGGATCGCACCCTTCATGTCCTGGTAGATCGCGTAGTCGTACTCGTCGCGACCCCGGTCGTGCTCGTACCACACCGGCTCGAGGTATGACGCGAAGCCTTCGTTGAGCCACAGGTGCGACCAGTCCTTGCACGTGACGAGATCGCCGAACCACTGGTGGGCGAGTTCGTGCGCGACAAGACCGTCGGAACTGAAGTCCAGGTGGGCGCGCTCGTCGTGCAGCGTGCCCGTTCCGAGGGTCGTCGCGCTGGTGTTTTCCATGCCACCGCCGAAACCCTCCGCGCAGATCTGAGCGTATTTGTCCCACGGATAATCAACGCCGATGATCTGGCTGAAGTATTCGAGCATGCGCACCGTGTTGCCGAAACTCCGTTCGACGTCGTCCTTGTGGTCTTTGGGAACGTAGTACACGACCGGGATGCCCCGCCAGCTCTCCTGCTCGACGTGAAACTCGCCCACGACGAGCGTCACCAAATACGCCACGTGCGGTTTGTCCTGAAGCCAATGAAACGTCATCGTGCCGTCGGCGTTCTTCTTCTTCGAGACAAGGTGGCCGTTGGATATGACCTCGTTGCCCGCGCCTACCGTCACGATCATCTCGGTGGTCTGCATTTCGTTGGGGTGGTCGAAGCATGGGAACCAGTACCGGTTTTCAATCGACTCGCCCTGCGACCAGACGACGTAGGGGATATCGGGCTCCGCTTCCGATGGTGCGAAGAAGTGCAGCCCCTGCTCGGGATCGGTGACCGAATATTCGATTCGCAGGGTCGCGCGATCCGCCGGACCGAGCGGCCGGTCGCCGAGAAGGATCTCGATCACCTCGCCGTCATTGGAATATTCGACCGGGCGCGCGGCTTCGCCATCGACGCCGAGCGTGACTCGGGTCACGTCGAAGTCTACCGCGTCGAAGCGAATCGAAGACACTCTGCGGAGCGGAACAAACCGGATCTCGGCCGACCCGCCCGCGAACTTCTTCGGGATGTCGACGGTCAGATCGAGCTTGATATGCAGAATGTCCACGGGCCGATCCGCCGGGAAGCGTAGCGTCTCCGCGCGGACAGATCCGCACACGCACAGGACCATCACCCAAACCAAACCGACGGCGGGATTCCTCGAGTTCATCGTCAATTCGCTCCTTTCTTGCATGGCAACTCCGGTGAAGGGGCGCATTCTATGAGTGCGTCCGAAAAGCCCCTCCCTCACGGTCGGGGTTCGGAAAGAACCGGGGCGCCTGCCGGTTTTAGGACGCACTCTATGTCGGGCAGGGCGTTCTGGCAATCGCCTTGTGTGTGGCGGCGTGGCGGTGGTGGTGGGGCACCTGCTCCCCCGATGTCCAAAGGACACGGGCCACCCGGCCTGCTTCGGGCCAACGATGGCGTATCTACGCAGGCAATTTCGCGTTCAAGTACTCATCGTATGCACCCGCGCCGTTGAGCAGGTCGATCACGCGGAGGACGTCGTTCGCGTTGGTCGCGCCGCTGCGGTCCGTGTCCGTTTGATACGCCGGTGGTGCCGGGTCGATGACACCGTTGAGAACGTCGATCAGGAATAGCACATCGTTTGCGTTGCTGAGCGTGTTGTTGTCGACATCGGCCGGTAGGCAGCCGATGCTCGTGGCGGCGCCCGTCGGCCAATGTGTGATCGTTGTCCAGGCCTGGGTCGGAATGAAGCCGTCGAAGTGGACCGTGGCCGTGTTGCCATCCATCGTCACATCCGTCACTACTGGCCCGCTGCCTGGCGGACTGATGACGACCGCGAAGTCCTCGGCGTTCATCTCGCCCGGCGGTTCATCGAACGTCATTGTGATCGAGTCCCAACCCGCAGGGTCGCTGCCGTCCGGCGCAGACGGCTGACGAGCGTCGATCGCCCCGCATTGCGGCTCGCTCGTGATCGGCTTGATACCGAACGCGTATACCGAGCCCGCATGGAATGCCACTAGGTCGTCTTGGTATGCTCCGACCACGACCATGTCGTCGCTGACGGACACCGAATGGCCGAACCAGGCGGTTTCGGTAGCGTCTGAGGCGGTCAGCTTCTGTTCATCGACCCATGTCCACCCGTCGAACCGGTAGAGGTAGGCGGAGCCGGAGCTGCTTTCCGAACCGTCGTCCATATACGCTCCGACGACTACCACGTCTCCATCAATAGACACAGTCTTGCCGAATTCGACGCCCGCTGTGCCGTCTGAGGCGGTCAGCTTCTGTTCATCGCCCCAAGAATCCCCATCGAAACGGTACATGTAGACGGCGCCCGAATTGCAACTGATGGCCTCGGGGCATGCGTCGTCGTCCCATATAGCGCCGACCACAGCCACGTCTCCGTCGATGGCCACGGATTCGCCGAATGCGTCGATCACCTGGGCGTCGGATGCGGTCAGCTGTACCTCGGCGAGCCAGATGCTCCCGTTGAACCGGAAAACGTACGCAGCTCCCGTGGAGAAACCCGAGTGGTTATGATACCGCGATCCGACCAGGATCGCGTCACCACTGACGGACACCGCACCACCGAAATAGTCGCAGGGCGTGCCTCCGTCTGGTTGGATCAGTTCCTGCTCTTCGATCCACGTATTCCCATCGAACCGGTAGACATAAACAGAGCCCGCGTTCATGCCAAAGTCGTCGTCCATGGGCGCTCCCAATACGGCCACGCCCCCGCTGAGAGATACGGATCTGCCGAAATTGTCGTTCGGAGCGCCGTCCGAGGCGGTCAGCTTTTGTTCTTCGACCCACGTACTCCCATTGAAACGGTACACGTACGCTGCGCCCGCGTTTGACGCCGCGTCGTCATCTCTGTAGGCACCGACCAAGATCACGTCTCCGTCGACGCACACTGAAGAACCGTAAAAATTGTTCGTGGCGCCATCAGTCGCGGTTAGCTTCTGCTCTTGGACCCACGAACTCCCATTGAAGCGGTACGCGTATGCTGCGCCTCCCGGGTTGTCGCCGTGTGCTCCGAACACCGCCACATCGCCGCTGACGGACACTGAAAAGCCGAAGAAGTCGCCCTTGTCGAAGTCGGCGGCGTTGAGCTTGGCGCCCTCGTTGCCCCGGCACTGTCCCTTGGCATGTTGGATCAGGACGACTGAGACAAGAGACAGCGACGTGAGTAGTACGAACATGTGTGACAGCTTCATATCGAACCTCCGCAGTGAATTGTTTCGCAGCGCAACGTGGGCATCAATTCTACCGATTCAAGCCGGCCTAAGCAACGTTACCAACCGACTCCCGCCAATCTGCAGCGAAATCGCCGTGGCACGCCCAGAATCGTCGAACGTCGCTGTCAAACGCCAGCATCTCGACGCCCGCCGGGCGGCGCTGGTACTGCACGTCAAGCATATGCGCGGCAAGCCGCTCCGGGTTCGCAAAAACCCGCCCGCTGTGCCGGTGGATCGGACCGACTTATACTCCCCATGAATCGCAGCAGGTCAACCGCCGTCTTCGTCGTCGCAATCGGCATTGGGGCCGCAGCGCCCGTTGGTCTGTCCGTCAACTTCGCCGACTCCGACGAGCCGCTGATCGTCTTCGTGGCGGCGAGCTTGGGCGACGTGGTTGCCGAACTCGCCTCGCGGTTCGAGCGAGAGACCGAAACCGAAGTATTGGTCAGTACCGGGGCGAGCGGCGCGCTTCGGGCGCAGATCGAACTCGGTGCGCCGTGTGACGTGTTCGTTTCCGCGGACGTCCTGCAGGTGGCGGCTTTGAGTCGCGATGGTGGCTTGATCGACCCGTCATCGTGCGTCACTCTCGCGATCAACAGTCTAGTCGTCGCGACCCGTTCTGATCGCGTCGACCAGATGCGGGTGCTAGAGCATTTCCCGAATTCGCGTTCCGGATCAATCGACACTCGCGACGCATCAACCGACGCGCGCAGCACATCAACCGCCGAGACATCGCGCGGGCCTGGCGAAGCCAGTTTGCCGGCGCCCGTGGCTCGGAAGACAAAACCGGAAAATGCTATAGCTGTCGGCCGTGAACCGTCACCTGTCGGCCCTCAGTTTCTCACGCACGAATCCATCCGGCGCCTCGCCATTGCAAGCCCTGACTATGCACCGGCGGGGCGGTATGCACGTGAGGCGTTGACGCATTTCGGGCTGTGGGACGAAGTGCGATCCAAACTGATATTCACGGACAATGTGCGCGACGCGGCCCAACACGCCGCGCGGGGGACGGTTGACGCAGCCATCATATATGCGACCGACGTACGCGCGGACGAGCGTCTCGCGATCGTCTATCGCTTTCCGGGCGATTCGCATGAAGCGGCTGTGTGTGTGGCCGGTGTGGTGGTTCGCGAAGGCGCCGCGACCCACCCGCACGCCCGGGCTCTTGTCGAGTTTCTGTCGTCGCGGTCCGCGGAATCGGAATGGTCGCGCCGTGGATTCGCCGTGGATGGCCGCGGCGATCCCGTCGGTGGGGCGATGGGAACGGGCCGAGGCCCGGCGCGGCGCGACCGCCCTGCCCGCCGCGTCCGCCGATTCGAGCTTGCCGGTGGGCAAGGACGACATCCTCACGCCGCTGCTCCTTTCCATGCGTGTGTCTTTCGTAGCGGTTCTGCTGATTCTCGTTCCGGGTACGATGATCGGCGTCTGGCTCGCGCGGACGCGATCGCGTTGGCGGCCCCTCGTGGAAGCGGTGTCGATCGCGCCCCTGGTTGTGCCGCCGGTTGTCACCGGGTTTGTCCTCCTGATGGTGATGCACACCGTTCGATTTCCGCCGGTGTTTACCTGGTGGGCGGCGGCCGTAGCGGCTGGGGTCGTGGCCATGCCTTTGCTGATTCGTACCGTGCGGTCGTCCGTCGAACAGATCGACCCGCGTTTGGCCAACGTCGCCAAGACGCTCGGGGCATCGCGCACCCGCGTGCTGTAT
>JADFHG010000216.1 GCA_022567365.1 Planctomycetota bacterium
GGCCGTCGATGCAGCTCTACGACGTCGAAGCGGAGCAATTCCTGCCCGATAGGTTTGTTTCGGGGATATGCCCGCATTGTGGCAGCCACCGGGCTTTCTGTGACCAGTGCGAGGGGTGCGGGCGAACCCTGGATTCAACAAGTTTGATCGATCCGGTGTCGGTCTTGACCAAGACCAAGCCGGAACTTCGCGAGACCATCCACTGGTACTTGCGGTTGGATCAGCTTCAGCCGCGCCTGGTTCGCTGGCTGGAGACCAAGAAAGACGCGGCTTCATGCGGAGCGCATTGGCGGGCGGTCGTGCTCAACCAGTCGCTCGGCCGAATCAAGAAGGAGGGCCTACGCGAGCGGTCGATGACCCGCGACCTGACCTGGGGTGTTCCCGTGCCGCTCGACGATCCGGATGCGGAGGGCAAGTCGCTTTACGTGTGGTTCGACGCGCCGATCGGCTACGTTTCGTTTACGGCGGCCTTGTGTGAATCGAACGGCGACGGCGCGGAGGCCTACGCCACATGGTGGAAGGATCCGGATTGCAAGGTCGTCCACTTCATCGGCGAAGACAATATCGTCTTCCACGCGATCACCTGGCCCGCGATGATGCTCGCGACCCACGACAGCGAATCGATTCAAGGCGAGAAGGGCGAGTATCAACTTCCGCACAACGTCGTGGCGAACTCGTATCTCAATATCAAGTTTCCGGGAAAAGAAGAGGAGAAGATCAGCAAGAGTCGTGGCAACGCCGTGTGGATCGAGGACTATTCGCGGTCGTTCGACCCCGACCCGCTGCGTTATTACTTGACGGCCGCAGCCCCGGAGACTTCCCGGACCGCGTTCGACATTGACGATTTCATTCAGCGCAACAACGGGGAACTCGTCAACGCATTCGGCAACTTCATCAACCGGACGATGACCTTCGCGAATAGATACTTCGAGGGCAAAGTGCCCGCGGAGGGCGCCCGGACGGACGTAGACACGGCACAGGTGCGCCGGTGCGGCGAGGCGAGGGCACGCACGGGCGAGGCACTCGAGGCGTGCCATTTCAAGGCCGCCCTGGGAGAGGTCATGGCGCTCGCTCGGTCCGGAAACGTGTACTTCGACGAAACAAAACCGTTTATGACTCGTAAGACGGACATGGATGCGTGTGGTCGGCAGATCAACGTCTGCCTCCAGACCGCGCGGACCCTCACGACGTTGATCGCGCCGTTCCTGCCGTTCACGGCGGACCGCTGCGCGGCGATGCTCAAACTCGGTGAGGATTACCGCAGTTGGTCCTCGGCCACCAACGAGCTGCATGAAGGGCATCCTCTGGGTGCGGCGGAGATCCTTGTTCGCAAGCTGGATCCGGATACGGTGTTTGCGGACTAGCGCAAGAGGGGATGCGAGGGAACGAATCGACATGCGCGATCCAGCGGATCCGGCGGAATGCATGCCACCACCCTGTAGCCCAGCCGCCCTCGGCTGGGATCCGCTCACACCCGAGAGCGGGTGTGCTACAGTACTTGTTCGAGCATCGTGGGCTCCGTAACAGCCCGTTGAAAAAGTGCTGTCCACCCGAGCAAGTAGCGGCCGCCCCCCGTGGCGGCCGTAGGACGGCGATAGCGGATTCGAAGGCCACGTCCGCCACGGGGGGCGGACGCTACGCCGACTTCTATAACAGGCTGGTAAGACACGGGCGGATTCGCTCGGCATGGGTAGGGGTTATTCGGATGATTTCGGTCAACAAGAATCCAAGCAAGCGCGACCTGCACAACTTCGGATGGACGATGCTGATTGGGTTCGGTGTCCTCGGGGTTCTGCGTTGGATGTTGCCCTGGATCTTCGTCGAAGACCGGGCGTCGTTCGGCGCATGGCTCAGTGGGGGTCCGCCTTCGATGTCAGTGGTGTTTTGGATTGCGGGACCGGTGCTCATGGGGGTGTCCTTCGGTCCAACCGCAGCCGCTCGACCCTTGTATGTCACATGGATGACGGTCGCCAATGTGATCGGTCGGATCGTGACGCCGATCAACTTCGGCATCCTGTACGTTGTGCTGCTCCCACCGTTCACCCTGATCCGACTGGGCGACCCCCTCGGCAAGAAACTCAAGAAAGACGGAACCTATTGGGAGGACGTCAAGCCGTATCCTCCGACCTTGGAACGGATGATGCGGCAGTTCTAGGGCGTTGTCTGGCATTGTGTAGCACGCGAAGGCTCGAACAGGCCCGACGCTACGGCCGCCGCGGGGGGCGGCCGCTACAGAACCGGGGCGGCCGCTACACAATAAGGAACGTTGTTCCAGACGGTCTATCCACGACGACCCCGTGCGTGTGTACCTTTCAGCGCGACGGCGAAACTCCAATGATGATTCCTTGGTGTTCGTGGCATCGCGCGGGAATACGATCCTGTGGCTCGGGCGGCGGAGACGGCACCGCAGCCCGGAGACCCCTTTTCCCTCGGCTGATTGATTGGGTAACCAAGCGTGTACGTCCTCGGTATTTCGTGTCACTACCATGACTCAGGCGCGGCGCTCATGTGCGACGGCGCGCTCGTCGCGGCGGCCGAAGAAGAGCGATTCAATCGCAAGAAACACTACAGCGGCTTTCCCGCGTTGGCGATCGCCTACTGCTTGCGTGAGGCGGGGATCACGATCGACGACGTCGATCACATCGGCTATTACGAAAAACCGCTGGTCAAGTTCAATCGCATCCTCGAGACCGTGCTCGCCGATTGGCCCTTCACCTTCCCCACGTGGCTCAGCGCGATGCCGCAATGGCTGATCGAACGGCTCCACATCGGTCGCGAGATCCAAAAGGCCCTCGGAACCGACAAAGACATCCTCTATTGTCAGCATCACCTGTCGCACGCCGCAAGCGCGTTCCTCGCCTCACCGTTCGAGGAGGCCGCGATCATCACGGCGGATGGTGTGGGTGAATGGACGACGACGGCGTGGGGCGTCGGTCGGGGCAGCAGCATCGAGTTTACGAAGGAGATCCGATTCCCTCATTCCGTGGGGCTGCTTTTTAGTGCGATCACCGCCTACCTCGGCTTCCGCGTCAACGACGCGGAGTGGAAGGTCATGGGGCTCGCCCCATACGGAAAACCCACACACGTCGACAAGTTTCGCGAAGTCGTGGACATCAAGGACGACGGCAGCTTTCGGCTGAACATGCGCTACTTCAGTCACTGTCGATCCCTCAAGCGGATGTTCAACCGACGGTGGGAGCGATTGTTCGGTCAGCCACAACGGAAACCCGAGTCTGAGCTGACCGACTTCCACCGCGACATCGCCCACTCCGGCCAGAAGATCGTCGAAGAAATCATGGTCAAGATGGCGCACCACGTGCATCGCGAGACGGGCATGGACAATTTGTGCATCGCCGGCGGGGTCGGGCTGAATTGCGTGGCCAACTGGCGAATCTTCGAGGAGACGGGGTTCGAGAATATCTTCATTCAACCGGCGTCGGGCGACTCGGGCGGCGCTCTGGGGACGGCTCTATATATCAGCCACTCGGTCATGGGGTTGCCGCGGAAGTTCCGGATGGACCATGCCCTGTGGGGGCCTGCGTTTAGCGACGACCAGATCAAGGACGCGCTCGACGCGGCCGAGGCCAAGTACGAATACCTCGAGCGGGAGGAGGATCTGCTGGAGCGGACGGCGCGGATGATCGCCGACGGCAAGGTCATCGGTTGGTTCCAGGGGCGCATGGAGTTCGGCCCTCGAGCCCTGGGCGCCCGATCGCTCCTGGCGGACCCGCGCAGCAACAAGATGAAGGACATCATCAACGCGAAGGTGAAATTTCGAGAGGCGTTTCGCCCGTTCGCGCCGGCCGTGCTGAAAGAGCGCGCCCATGAATACTTCGAGGCCCCGGAAGGTCTCGACATGCCTTTCATGCTGCTCGTGCCCCGTGTGCGAAAGGAGAAGCGCGAGATCATTCCCGCGGTCACGCACGAGGACGGCACGGGGCGGGTGCAAACGGTCACGGAGGAACACAACGGTCGCTACTATCGTGTGATCAAGGCGTTTGGCGAGTTGACCGGCGTGCCGATCGTCATCAACACGTCGTTCAACGTCCGGGGCGAGCCGATTGTCTGCACGCCCCGCGACGCGTATCATACGTTCGTCCATACCGGTATCGACGTGCTGGTCATCGGCAACTACATCGTCACGGAGAAACCAAGCGAGGTCGACTTCGAGGCGGGGATGAAGCGCAGCGTGGCACTCGAAACCGGTGCCGTACACCAGGGCTGAGGACTTCAAGCGAGAAACGGCGAGCCCGGCGTTGGGCATGGCTAGCCTATGTCTGAAAACTGGTTCAATGTAGCGGCTGCCCCCCGTGGCGGCCGTGGGACACAAGGAACGCCGGCGTTCCGCGTGGTTTTCGGACAGAGCCCGGTGCATCGTCATGCGTCATCTCGCCGGTTTCCGGGGACGCCCAAGAATCGGAACCGCGACCGTAAGGGGCGGACATTGCGTTGTCTGCCGTTCGACCCCGACACGCAGGTCTTGGGTTGACGGCACACTCAGGTAGGAAGCATGGCCAAACAGTCGCTCGTCAAAGAATTCGTTCTCTTCATCAGGCACGAGAAAAAGTGGTGGCTCATTCCACTGATCATCGTGCTGCTCCTCGTCTGCCTCCTGTGGTGGGTGGCAGTGGCGACACCGGCCGGCATGTTCGTCTATCCGTTCGTCTAGAGCAGAGTTCCTTATTGTGTAGCGTCCGCCCCCCGTGGCGGACGTGGCATTCGAATCCGCTATGGCCCTAGCACCGACGGGGCTTTTCGATCGTTCGCACGCTACACAATAACCGACAACGCTCCAGCGCATTTCCCGATTGCGTATGCCGGATCCGCCGACATCCGCAACGCATCAATCGGCGAGAGATCGCGCGGGTCCGGCACCGGTACAACCGGCCCGCCAGCGCGCCGGCCTGTTGCCGGCCGGCTTGCTATCGCCCGCGGCTCGCAACGCGGAAGCGGGAAATGCCCTGACGGATCGCGTTGACACTTGCGCCGGCCCGCGTCATGCTGCGTGTGCAATGGCTGACCCGACCGAAACCACATCGGTGCCCGACCTTTCGATCGACCTCGCCGGTATCGCGATGCGCAATCCGCTGATGACGGCCTCCGGTACGAGCGGATACGGCCCGGAATATGCCCACCTGGTCGATCTGCATCGTCTCGGCGCCTTCGTCACCAAGGCCGTCTCGCCCGAGCCGCGAAAAGGCAACCCGCCCGAGCGCGTCGTGGAAACGCCGTCCGGCATGCTCAACGCGATCGGTCTCGCGAACGTCGGGCTCGAGCGCTTCGTCGAAGAGAAGGTGCCGTTTCTCGAATCGATCGGCTGCCCCGTCATCGTCAACGTCATCGGCCATAGCCACGAGGACTTTTGCAACGTCTGCGCGCGGCTCGACCCGATCGACTGCATCGCCGGTCTGGAGCTCAACGTCTCCTGCCCGAACGTCGCGGACGGGCTCGATTTCGCCACCGATGCGCGGCGCCTCGAAGAGCTGGTGCACACGGTTCGCCCCGAGGTGACGCGCAGCACGCTGATCGTCAAGCTGACCCCGAACGTGACCGACATCGCGGAAACGGCACACGGCGCGATCGCCGGCGGCGCCGACGCCCTATCCGTCATCAACACGCTGCAGGCGATGGCGATCAACGTCGATACGTGGAAACCGCGGCTCGCGAACCGAACGGGCGGCCTGTCCGGCCCGGCCATCAGACCGGTCGCCGTATACATGGTGAACCACGTCTACACGGCCGCCGCCCGCGAGGCGAACGTGCCGATCATCGGCATGGGCGGAATCGCCACCTGGCGCGACGCCGTCGAGTTCCTGCTCGCGGGTGCCACAGCCGTCGCCGTCGGCACCGCCCTCTTCATCGACCCGAGATCGCCGCTTCACGTGTGCGACGGGCTGGCGGATTATCTCACGAAGCGCGGTCTATCGTCGGTGCGTGAGTTGATCGGACGGTTGGGGTAGGGGCGCACAGCGGATCCGGAATCCAATCATTGACGGCTGCAACATGGAGAGACGCTGCGGGTTGATCTTGCCGCGCCCTGCGCCGGTGGAATCACAGGGCAATGCTAATTCGCGCACGCTGCTTGTACGCCCGAACACAGTCGTCTGTGGCTATCGAGTTGCATAATTCAGCGAGATCGACAAGTGTCTCAGGCAGAACCAGTTTTCGGAATTTAGCGCGGCGCGCGTCTACCCCCGCGCGAAGAAGAGTCGCCGCACCGTCGTACGCAATGCGGAACGGAACATCACCTGCGTCGGAATTGCTACGGGGAGGTTGCGCACACAGGTCACGGTTCTCTTTGGTTGTAAGGGCAAGGCACATGCTCGAAAACAACCTGAGTTCCTCGGCAGGAATATCGCGCCGAATTGCCGAGAGTACCGAGCGATCTTCCCGCATGACTGCACCGCGGATCCGCGTATACACCTTGCGGAATGATTGCGCCACCGGTCGCAGTGCAGCGAGGTGCCGGTTCCGGTCGTACGTCTTGCCGAGGGTCGTGTCGGCGTATTCCTTCTTAATCGCATCAAGGCGAGATTTGAACTCGCTCGGTCGTAGAATATGCATCTGGCGAACCAGGTCTTTCACGACTTGTTCGGGAACAGCGTGCTTACTGCGTTGGGCAGGGTCTAGCAGCGGGAGCATGTCTACCAGGCTCGAGAGTCCTCGGATGTTACCGAAGGTTC
>JADFHG010000217.1 GCA_022567365.1 Planctomycetota bacterium
GGGATAAGACGGCAAACGTCGAACGTGGCGTTGCGGCGCTTCGCCAAGCCGCCGAAATGGGCGCACGGTGTGCGTGTTTCGCCGAGCTGGCGTTTGAACGCTTCCACCCCCAACGACCCGCCGAGGGCGACGTGGCCGAGTTGGCCGAGCCCATTCCCGGTCCGACGACCGATGCGTTCCAGGCGGCTGCGCGTGAGTTGGGATTGGTCGTCGTGATCAACCTCTTCGAACGAACGGCGGATCGGTGCTACGACTCGTCGCCGGTGATCGACGCCGATGGAACGCTCCTCGGTGTGACGCGCATGGTGCATATCACCGATTGCGAGGGGTTTCACGAGCGCGGTTATTATGCTCCGGGCGACGGTGCGACCATGGTGTATGACACCGCTGCCGGTCGGATCGGTGTGGCGATTTGCTACGACCGCCACTATCCCGAGTACATGCGGGCGCTGGCGTTGCAGGATGCGCGCATGGTGTTCGTGCCGCAAGCGGGTGCGGTCGACGAGTGGCCCGAAGGGCTTTACGAAGCCGAGATGCGCGTCGCGGCGTTTCAGAACGGGTACTTCGTGGGATTGTGCAATCGAGTCGGGGTGGAGGAGCGGCTCACTTTTGCAGGAGAGTCTTTCGTGTGCGGTCCTGACGGCGTCGTATCGGCCCGTGCGCCGCGCGGAGAAAATCACGTGCTCGTGGCCGACGTTGACCTCGACTCGGTGGATCGCAGCCACGCCCGCACTCTGTTTCTGAAGGATCGTCGTCCTGAGTTGTACGGATCGTGGTTGTCTCCATCGCCCGGCAATGTTGCGCGTGCGCGTGGCGACTCCGGCTGATCGGTCCTCGCGGGTTTCGGTCGGTAGCGCGGCGACGCGGACCGACGGCGGGAAATGACGCAATATGGCACAAACAAACGAACTACTGCGCTCCCTGCCGTCGATCGCGGTGCTCCTCGAACACAACGAGGTCGAGGAATGGCTCGTCGGGCTGCCCCGAAGCGCGGTGGTCGAGGCCCTTCGCATCGCCGTCGATGCGGCGCGCGATGCCATCCTCGCCGGTGACGCGAGCGACCCGATCGACCCACGCGATCTACTGGCCCACGCGGAGAACGTGCTCGTCGACCTGGGTACACCAAGTCTGCGCCGGGTGATCAACGCGACGGGTATCGTGCTCCACACCGGTTTGGGCCGCGCACCCCTGTGCGACGCGGCCATCGAGGCGATCGCCGAAGGAGCGGCCGGATATTGCAACCTCGAGTACGAATTGGACACCGGATCGCGTGGTTCGCGCATCGCCCACGTCTCCGCCGAGATCGCAAAACTCACCGGTGCGGAAGCGGGCACGGTCGTCAACAACAACGCCGCCGCGACATTGCTCATCCTGCATGCACTTGCCGATGGGCGTGAGACCGTCGTCTCCCGCGGACATCTGATCGAAATCGGCGGGAGCTACCGGCTGCCGGACGTCATGCGGGCCGGCGGCACGATCCTCACCGAGGTCGGTACGACGAACCGCACGCGAATCAGCGACTATGAACGGGCGATCAACGACCGGACGGCCGTGCTCCTCAACGTCCATACGAGCAACTACCGTATCGTCGGATTCACCGAGGAAACGGGCATCGCCGCCATCGCCGAACTTGCCCACCACTACAATCTCTTGGCCGTCGATGACCTTGGCAGCGGCGCGATGTTCGACCTGACGACGTTGGGCCTGCCGGACGAACCGTCGGTGCGCGCGTCGATCGCCGCGGGCGCGGACCTCGTCTGTTTCTCGGGCGACAAGCTCCTCGGCGGACCGCAGTGCGGCATTATCGCCGGTCGGAGGGAGTGCATCGAGCGCCTCCACGCGGACCCGCTCATGCGGACCTATCGTGTCGGCAAGATGACGCTGCTCGCGCTCGAGGCCACGCTCCGCCACTACCGCGACCAGAACGACGCGGTCGAGCACATCCCCGCCCTGGCGATGTTGGCCGCGACGACGGAGGAACTCGCCGGTAGGGCGGGCGCCCTTTGCGAGCAGCTCCAGGCCGCCATGCCCGATGAGCACTTCTTCGTGTGCAGCGACGTTGCCTTCGCCGGCGGCGGGGCGATGCCCGCGCGCGAACTGCCGACCGTGGTCATCCAATGGCGACCGGCCCGCATGTCCACCGAATCCGCGACGTCGGCGCTGCGCCACGCGGACGTTCCCGTGATCGCCCGCGTGCGGGACGACGCCGTCTGCCTCGACCTTCGCACGATTCGGCGCGACGACGAGGAGGATCTTGTCGAGTCAGTGGCATCGGTCGGCGTCGCGGACGCGGACGAGGGCGACGACGGTGACACATCGCTTCCGGTGTTGTGATGGATTCCAGTCCTTTGGACCCACCTTCCTTGCCGACACTCCGCGTAACGTGTGCCGCTCCCTCACGGTCGCGGTTCGGATCGAGCATCCCTCTCCCTGGCAATCGTTCGTCTTCCCCTGAACCGCGCGCTTCAGCCCGCGCGGACGTTCCAACTCCCCTGAGCCGCGGGCTTCAGCCCGCGCGATCGTCCGAGTATGGGGCATCGTCCGTTGTTGTATAGCGTACGAAAGATCGAAACGCGCCCTTGGTTCTACGGTCGCCGTGGGGAGGGCGGCACAATAGGGAACGCCGCACCGAACGGCCGTCGCCCGAAGTCCGTCGCGTCGCGCCAAGACCGTGGCATCGCGCCAAGACCGTAGCATCGCGCGGGCTGAAGCCCGCGGCTCGGGTTCGAGTAAACCGCGCGGCTACTCGCCGGCCGCCGAGAAATCGGTCAGCTCGATCTTGGCCGCCCGTCCAACGGGACCGCCCGTGCGCAGGTATCGCTCGACGTATCCCAGTTCCTTGTTGAACCGAACGCGCAGGAACACCTTGCGATTCATGCCGGCGAACGGACCGGCCGGGTTGCTCAAGTTGTCGAGCTCCTGAGCGAGCGTGTCGAAGAGCCCTTCGACGGTGTAGGGCCTCGGATCCCGGTTCATCGGGGGACGACCGTTGACCGTCACCTCGGTCACGATACCGTCGCGAACGCATATGACGTATTCGCTTCGGTTCATCGTGTAGCGCAGGTCGTAGCCGGTGACGGCGGAATCTTGCCATCGCCGCCGCGCGTTGGCGAGACCGTCGGCAGAGAGCGTTTCCATGGGTTCCCGACTTAGGAACACCGCAACGATGAGCCCCAGCCCGAACGCCGTGATCGCCACGGCGATTTTCCTCTTTGCCGCCGTGGTCATATCAGGCTCGCGCGTCGCTTCAGGTGTCGCATGGTGCGCACGGATCCTTCCATGGTGCGGGAATGGGCGCGTCGAGGTCGGCCCACACGTGGCCGTCGCGGAGCTCGGCCCGATAGCGTCGCACACGAGCCCTGTCCGAGTGAACGCAGACGCCCGTATTCAGGTTGAACTCCCAGAAGTGCCAAGGGCATGACACAATGTCTCCCTCGACGTCACCCCCGGAGAGGTTGCCGTTTGCGTGCGGACAGGTGTTGTCGATTACGAAGATCCGCTCGGGCTCGACGAGCCTGAACACGGCCAGCTCCCGCCCGCCGCACTCGATGTACGTCCCGCGACCGGTGTGACACTTCGCGAGCGGAAGAAGTTCGACGTAGGCCATAATGTAGGCGTCGCGTCCCGCGCCATTGCGTTTCGCAAGCAAGTGTACGGCACGGGCAAACAGCCCGTTGAAGAAGTCGGTGTAGCGTCCGCCCCCCGTGGCGGACGTGGCTTTCGAATCCGCCATCGCCGTCCTACGGCCGCCACGGGGGGCGACCGCTGCTTTCTCGGCCGAGCACCACTGTTTCAACAGGCCGTTAGCGTGCCATATGCTCGATCACCGCATTCCCGAATTCGCTGCATTTCAGGAGCTTCGCGTCAACGCCTTCGGCCTTCATCAGGCGGTGGAAGTCATACGTTACGGTCTTCGCGCCGATCGCGCCGCCGATTCCCTTGATGATCAGGTCGGCCGCTTCCGTCCAACCCATATAGCGGAGCATCATTTCACCCGAGAGAATGATGCTTCCGGGGTTGACCTTGTCTTGGTTGGCGTATTTCGGTGCGGTGCCGTGGGTGGCCTCGAAGATGGAGCGACCGGAGTCGTAGTTGATGTTGCCGCCCGGGGCGATTCCGATGCCGCCCACCTGCGCCGCGAGCGCGTCGGACAGGTAATCACCGTTGAGGTTGAGCGTGGCGATGACGTCGAAGTCTTTCGGTCTGGTCAACACCTGCTGGAGGGTAATGTCGGCGATCGCGTCTTTGATCAGAATCCTGCCGCCGGCAAGCGCCTGTTCCTGCTCCGCGTTGGCCGCCTCTTCTCCCTTGTCTTTCTTGGTCTGCTCCCACCGCGACCATGTATACGTTTGCTCCGGAAACTGTTCGTCGGCCAGTTCATAGCCCCAGTCACGAAACGCACCCTCGGTGAATTTCATGATGTTGCCCTTATGCACGAGTGTGACGCTCCTGCGACGGTTGGCGATGGCAAAGTTGATCGCCGCGCGCACGAGCCGGGTGGTGCCCTCGCGGCTGACCACCTTGACCCCTAGCCCGCTGGTCTCGGGGAAGCGGATGTTGTCGACCCCCATCGCGTCCTGCAGAAACGAGATGACCTTGCGGACCTCGGGCGTGCCTTCCTGCCATTCGATGCCCGCGTAGATGTCCTCCGTATTCTCGCGGAAGATCACCATATCGACGAGTTCCGGGCGTTTGACCGGTGAGGGCACGCCTTCGAAATAGCGAACCGGGCGAAGGCACGTGTAAAGGTCGAGCTTCTGCCTCAGCGCCACGTTCAACGAGCGAATGCCGCCGCCGATCGGCGTTGTGAGGGGGCCTTTGATACCGACGAGGTACGTGCGAAATGCCTCGATCGTATCATCCGGCAGCCACGTGCCATACTTGTCGTACGATTTCTGCCCGGCGAAGACCTCGAACCACTCGATTCTCCGTTCTTGGTTGTATGCCTTCTTGACAGCGGCATCGAACACCCGCACCGCGGCGGCCCATATATCGGGGCCGGTGCCGTCACCTTCGATAAAGGGGACGATCGGTCGATCAGGGACGCAAAGCTTGCCGGAGTCCATCGTGATCGGTTCGCCGCGCTCGGGCAGCGCAAGGTGTTTGAAATCGGGTTTCATCTAGTTCAGACCTTTCGCGTTCATGAAGTTAATCCTGCGCCGGTCGCCCGCGCTTCCGTCTCGTGACATGAAAGCACGCTGAGAATGGACGATCCGTCGCTCGGCGTATTGTACGATCGCGTGTGCAGAGTCCAATCGGTCGTCGCGACCGGCCGCGCGATGCTAATAGGCTGGCATGACAGTGTCAACGCAGGGTCAGTGCAGCCTGCGTTCCGGCGCTCCATTCCGATTCGAACAATGGGACCACGAGCAAGTGGTGGCTCGCCCGTGTATTGCGGAGCCTGTGGCGCACGGGCAAACCCGTTTTCCCATACAACTCCTCGAACTCCCGAGAACGCCCACATCGAATCATCACTTCCCACGTCATTCGAGCGCCAGGTCGGCGCTGCGGTCGCGGCGTTGCCCGATTTTGCGCACAGGGCATTGCCGCACGTTCGGTCCAGGCAAGTCTCCCGTCCGCGACATCAGCGCCTATTACGGGTGTAGCATCGGCCAGTTGCATCGCACCGCCGAGCCGAGGGACGGTGCCGCCGGCGATGTCTATGGAAAGCAACCTCTCGTACGCCAACACTTTATATATGACGCTCTCCGTTTTTCCTGGGACGCCCACAAGGGACGCTCGAATGCCGGAAGCCACCTTTCAGTGCTGACTTCAAGTTCAAGCTGGTCACGCTCCGATAATAGTCCCTGAAGCACAGGATCCCGACGGAACGCCAGGAGCAATCACGAATGGATGAGCAAACCCGGATGAGAACGCGCACCGAGACGTCCGCGCGACGTCGTTCGCCACGCTGCCATCGCAGCATCGTCGTGCCGTTCGAACAGGGAGAGGACTTCCTACCGACGCTTCACGAGTGTCCAGCCGAGATTACGATCGAGGCGACGGACGCCCACGCAGCGCTGGCGTTATGGCTCGACGACGCATGGTGTTTGGACATCCTGAAGCGTTGGGCGGATGAGCCTCTCGCCGTGCACGTCGCGCCGACGCCAGGTGCCGTCCTGCATCCCGTGGTCCTCCATTTGGTCGAGATGGTACGGCGCGTTGCGCCGCGGTGGCGGCTGGTCGGCCACATGCACGTTGAGGACGTTCGTACCCAGGGCGAAATCGAAAAGCTCGCGGGCAGCATGTTTCACGAGGTGCGGTTTATCGACGCGGCGCGGCGAGATGGGATGCGGGACGATCGCACCGACCGCACCGATGGCGCGGTCAGGCCAATCGCGGAACTCTTGGGGCTTCTCAGGGCCGAGCAGATCAGGTTCGCGACGACGACCCCGGTATGGGTGCGCGTGCCCGGAACAAGAAAAGGTGTCAGGAAGAGTTTTGGACATGCTGAACGGGATCTATAGGGTTTGCGCATAGACGACCACAGCCCGGCACGCAGGTGGGATTCGATTCCTTCCCCGGAAACCCCCGCAAAACAGGTAAAACTCTTCCTGACACCTTTTTCGGTCGCGCTCCATGACGGCTTCGAACGCGTCGCTGTCGGGCCGACCCACCTTGTCCTTCTGCTTGACCTGAATCA
>JADFHG010000218.1 GCA_022567365.1 Planctomycetota bacterium
GCCGGAACCCTGGGTCGGGCGCTTGATCGGTGCCACCAGCATCGTCATCCGCCGCCCCTCCATCGACGCCCGCCGTTCGATCTTCACGGTGTCGCCGAGTTGCTCCAGGATTCCGGTGAAGATCTTGTCGGCATTGCCCCGCACGAACCGCTCGCGTCCGCGGAAGAGCATCGTGAATTGGACCTTGTGGCCCTCTTCGAGGAAGCCCACTGCTCGCTTCATCTTGATCATGCGGTCGTGGTCGTCGGTCTTGGGCCGCAGCCGGATCTCCTTGAGCGAAACAACGTGCCCGTGTGAAGCGTTTTTCGCCTTTTTCTTCTGGAGATACTTGTGTCTGCCGTAATCCATGATCCGGCAAACGGGCGGCTTTTCGGTCGGCGAGACCTCGACGAGATCGAGACCGGCCTCCCTCGAGATCGACAACGCTTCGCGCGTGGAGATGATCCCGAGCTGCTCCTGATTCTGATCAATTACGCGGACGGGTGATATCCGGATTTGATCGTTCGTACGTAGTGGTTTTGCGATGATTCAATACCTTTCACAAGACATAACACGAGGGCGACCAGCGTCACCCTTCTCAATTTCGACTGTGCTTCTTTGCCGCTTGGAGCAGAGTTCCTTCATTGTGTAGCGGCCGCCCCCCGTGGCGGCCGTAGGACCGAAGGGGTGTTCGATCTTTCGCACACTGCCCAATGACCGACAACGCTTCAGCGATCCGTGCAAGAAGTCCAAACCTCGGGCGTGGCAACGGCACCCGCTAGCTGCCTGCGCAACGCCCCTGTCATACGTTCTTCAACAGACGTTTAAGTTGACAGCGCTAGTCGCGTTCCTGGCAACCTACACGCCGATCTGAGCCGCATGCTTCAGCTTGCGCGATTGCTCGTCTGTGAAGTTACGTCGCGCCAAGTCCCTGGCATAGCACACACGTTTGTTCATCGCAGAACGTCGCACCAAGTCCGTAGCACCGCGCGGGCTGAAGCCCGCGGCTCGGGGCTCCCTATCGATCTAGCGCTGCCATATCAAGCCGCGCGGTCTATCCCGCAGCCACCGGGCTGCCCCCTTTACTATCGATCTCCGCGCGGCAGGCCTCGATAAGTGCCGCCACCGTCATGTTGCCCAATGTCCTGCCGTCGCGGTCGTTGACGTTGACGGTGCCATCCTCGGCCTCCCGCTCGCCGACGACCAGCACGTAGTTCACCTTCCTGCCGCGCATGCGGTGCTTCTTCGGGCCGATCTTCTCGTCGCCCGTGTCCACGTCCGCGCGAATGCCCGCCGTCCGGAGCGTCGCATGCACCTCTTGTGCATAGGCCGCGCTCTTCTCACTGACCGATACGACCCCGACCTGGACCGGGGACAGCCAAAGAGGGAATGCACCGGCGAAATGCTCAATTAGGATGCCCACGAACCGCTCGAGGCTCCCGAACGGCGCCCGGTGAATCATGATCGGCCTGTGCGGGCGATTGTCCGGGCCGATGTAGCTCAAGTCAAAGCGTTGCGGGGCGTTGTAGTCCACCTGGACCGTACCCAACTGCCACTCCCTGCCGATGCAGTCCTTGACGACAAAGTCGATCTTCGGTCCGTAGAACGCCGCCTCGCCCAGCTCTTCCGTATGCTCGATTCCGCTTTCCACAGCCGCCGCCCGAACGGCGGCCTCGGACTTGGCCCAATTCTCGTCGGAGCCTATCCACTTATCGCTCGCGGCGTCCCGCAAGCCGATCCGGACGCGATAGTCGCCGAGCCCGAGGGTGTCGAGCACTCTTTTCGTGAGCGCAATGGTCGCGCCGATCTCGGCGGCGAGCTGATCCGCCGTACAAAAAATGTGCGCGTCGTCTTGGGTGAACCCCCGCACCCTCGTTAGACCGCTGATCTCGCCGCTTTGCTCGAAGCGGTGGACGAGACCATACTCCGCCAGTCGCACGGGCAGGTCGCGATAGCTACGCATCTTGGAGGCGTAGACCTGAATATGATGCGGGCAATTCATCGGCCTGAGGAGATACCCGGTTTCCGATTCGAGCGCCGTGTAGAGCGACTTGACGATTCCGTCGATCGGAGCATCCGCGGAGAGCCCCTCGATCGCCCCCCAGGTCTCCTGCATGGCGATTGCCAATCGGCGCACCGAAGCCACGATCTCGTCACGCGCCGCGCCGACCGCGTCGACCGCGCGACGGGCCAGTTGAAGCAGCGACTGGAGCGCCTTACCACGCTCAGACTCGAACATCGCGGGGTATTGCGAGTCCTCGTAATAAGGGTAGTGCCCGCTGCACCGGTAGAGATCGAGATTGCCGATCACCGGCGTGTGGATCATGTCGTAGCCGAGCTTCACCATCTCGCCGGTCAAGAAGCGTTGCAACTCGTCGCGGATGACCGAACCGTTGGGCAGCCAAAGCACCAGCCCGCTGCCGACCTTGTCGTTGATGGCGAACAGCTCGAGCTCGCGCCCGAGCACGCGATGGTCGCGCTTCTTGGCTTCTTCGAGCCGCGTGAAATACTCCTTCAGCGACGACTTCTTGAAAAACGCGGTGCCGTATACCCGCTGCAGCGGTGTGTCCTTGACGTTGCCGCGGTAGTGGGACCGGCTGACTTGGCGCAGCTTGAATGCCTTGATCCGACCGGTGGATGGAATGTGCGGCCCGCGGCAGAGATCCTCGAAGTCCTTGCCACGGCGCTCGCCGGTCACGTAGAAGCTCAGCGTATCGCCCTCGGCGCGCTCCGCGTTGTCGATCTTGTAGCGGTTGCCCTCGTCGCGAAGCTTGCCCGCGGCCTCCGCGCGCGACATTTCGTAGCGGCAAAACGTGCGGTCCTCCTTGATGATCCGCGCCATCTCCGCCTCGATCCGCTCGAAGTCGTCCGGCGTGATCGGACGGTCGAGGTCGAGGTCGTAATAGAAACCGTCTTCCAAGGGCGGGCCATAGACGAGCTTCGTTTGCGGGAAAAGCGCGCAAATCGCCTCCGCCATGACGTGCGCCGTGCTATGACGCAGGATCTGGAGACTCGCGGGATCCTCGTCGCTCGCGGTAAGGATGGAGAGCTCGCAATCACCCGGTAACGGACGCGCGAGGTCGACAATCGTGCATTGACCGTTCACCGTGTGTCGGCCCGCGATGGCCGCGCGGGCAAGACCGGGGCCGATGGCTGTCGCCACGTCCGCCGTGCTCGAACCGTCCGCGACGTCGAGCAATGTCCCATCAGGAAGCTTGACCTTCAGCTCAATACTCCATGTATGCCCGACGCGTCGGGTCGCACAATGAATCCGGTGCTTTGTCAGCCGCCAACTGAGGGGTTGGGTGGCCCATGGCTTTAGCCGTGGGGGACACGAATGGTCTGCCGATTCGTGTCCCCCACCTCTGAAGAGGTGGGCCACCCATCGGGACTACCACTCGAATCATCCGTGACATAGCACTAACCGCCGACCCCGGTGCGCGCGCACGGCCGGCGCACTGACGAAGAACCCAGCCGGCGCGCTGAGCCAACGCAGCAACCGTACAAAGACCGAGGACGTGGATCACGATGTGTGGGCGATCACGTGTGGAAATGCCGCCAATATGCGTGCCTTCGGCCGTCGGCACCGGTGCACCAAGAAAATGTGTAGTCCTATCATACCCACAGTTTAATATATCTGATTCCAAGTGTCAGTCAAGACCTTTGCGCGGAATCCGTCGAGCGACTCGGTCCTGTCCCGATCTCGCGCATGGCCGGGGAAACGCGAAGGACGATCTCCCGACCTCGAACGACGGTCACGTTCGTTGTTCCCGGTCATGATCCGAGGATGTCACTTAGGTAGATGGGATTCGTCCACGCTTTATGACCCAAAGCGTCGATGATCTCGACCCGAATGTACTTCTCGTTGCCGCGACACTCGTAGACGGCATGTTCCAATAGGCCACCGTCCGACGCACCCTGCCAGCGCCCGGAAAACGTCCGGCCCTTAAACCGCACGGCCGCCGCGGGCGTACAACGCACCTCGATTCGCACGCGATCCCCGTCGCGAACGCCAGTCAGCGCGGTGACGGATGGACCCTGAGTGGCATAGAACGCCCCCCGTCGAATCGCGGTCATCACGGACGCGATGTCGCGTTTCTCCGCCCGGACCATGATCCAAGCCCCCCCGACGTCGGCGTCGGCGCGGTGGGCGTCGTCCGCCGCAAACCCGAACGTCGAACCGAGACGATCGAGATGGGCATCCCAAATCAGTTCGGCGTTGGCCGTCCCGTTCAAAAACGATGCACCATAATTGAACACTTCCAGCCCGTGGTAGAGCCCTCTCAGCGGCTCGTAATCGCTGAGCTGATGCCCGCTCCAGTAGGGGTGGGCCATCACCGCGATGCCTCCACCCGCCTGAATTGCTTCGAGCACCTCCCGGACGTGCATCGCGCGGGCGTCGATCGGCTCGAGGAAGTTCAGCGCGAGGATGTGGTATCGGTCTCCGCCGTAGGGGTTTTCCGGGTGCAGCTCGGCGCCGGGAATGGCGAGGAACCCGTCCGTGCAGAATTGCTCCACGGCCCCGGTCACGTCGTGATCGGTCAGGACCAGGAAATCGTATCCCGCCTCGCGGTAGCCCGCGAAACGCGCTTCGGGCGATACTTCGCCGTCGCTTCGCGTGCTGTGCGCGTGCGTGTTTCCGCGGAGCCAGGTCCCGGGTTCGCTAAAGGGATTGACGAATGGCATCTGGTTAAGCAGACCTTCGGCCAAGTAGCCGCGCGTGCCTCGTCGGGGTCCGCGAGATCGCGGTCGGCGGGATCAGTTGAATAGGCCGCTGGTGACGACGCCAAACAACCCCAACACCAAGCTGCTGAGCACACCCGCCAGCACGCTGAGGAACTCGAACGAGGTAAAAAAACCGTTGATGTCGAGATTCAAGGCTCTCGTCTCCTGGACCAATATCCTCTTTCTGACGGAGATCGCGACATCCGCGAACCCCATCTCGTGATTATACCACCAACCGGCGCCCCGCCAACTCCGCCAACTCCGCCAGCCGATTCGTCGCGGCGCGTTTCATCTGAGGATGACGTCTTGGCTCGGTCGAGAATCGACTGGGTGGAGAATCGGCTCGGCGGGAGCCTCGCCCACCCGGTCGCACAGTCCACCCGGTCTGTCATGCACTCCCGCCGCCTATGCGCCCCCGTGTCAGGACGGCAGACTGCTGTGCGTCATCGCGTCAGGACGGCCGTAGGCCAAGTCGAAGGGTCCACGTACCAGAGAAGATCGTCCCCGATCGTCAGATGCTGTTGACCGTGGTCGCAGTCCTCCAGCATATAGTATAGCCCGATCCGAGCGTGCTGCTCCGGGTCGAATCCGCTCAGGCAAGCGGCCGGTATGTGGGCGCTGAGGCTGTATCCGCTTCGTCCGACGTTGCCGGCGACCTCCAGCAATTGCGAAGAAATGGGCGGCGCATCGTCGCGCGCCTGTTTGAACTTGGTCGTTCCGCCGACGGGGCGGTCGTGCTTGGGGCCGCCGCCCGTTGGCATGAAGAAAAACTGCTGGCAAAACCGGGTGGCCCGCCGTGCCGCGCGGGCGTCGCGCATGTCGGTGCAGAGACGAAGATGGTCGCTGGTCCAGAAGCGCTTGGGATCGCAATCGAGCGGTCGGCGCTTTTGCGTCACTCGGCAAGCGACATAAAGCCCCAGTTCGTTCCAACACGCCCAGACCGCACCGAATTCCGGCGAACCGTCGAGGTCGCCGAGCCGCGGAAGGAGTTCCGCGTCGGTCCAATCCCGCAAATCGCCGGACAACGCCGGCGGCGTCTCGCGGTAGCGCAATGGAAACTCGAAGTCAAACAGAAACCGATTGGGAATCAGTTGGCACGCTCGCGTAAGTGCTGGTCCATCAACGACTCGAGATTTCTTCATAACCGAAACCGGGGACAGTCACCTATTTCTCTGCCTTCCTGCGCTCCTTCACCCAATAGGATACCGAACTGCCTTGCCGAATCCAAGACGCTTTCCGCCGTACACCGTGTGTGTGGCGGTTTCGGCAGTTCTTTTCGGGAACATGATTGGGGCGAGGTCGGACAGGGACGGCGGATCCGGACGGCGGATCCGGACGGCTTTGGGAGTGTTTGATGCCGAAGGCCGGTCATGCGAGCAATCGGGGCAGGTCAGTAGGCGCGGGCACGGGTACTCTCGGCGTTCGCCGTGCGGTTGCCTTGATTGATCCCGGAGGATGAAAGCGTTCCGTGGAAAGGGTCGATGTTCGCCAACCTCGAGGGTCACTGGCAACGGTGGTCCGGCCGATGGTGGTGAACTCGTTGGCCGCGTTGTTCTCGTAGGCCGTCGTGATCGAGTTGCGGTGGTCGTAGTACGTCACGCGATTGCCCAACCCTTCGATCGGTCGCTTCGTGCTCCCTCACTGCGGGCAGGTCGCGGGCCTGACGCGGACATCCATGTCCGCTTTACCGGTGGCGGCCCGCTTCCGTTCGCTTCGCTCACCGTCATAATCAAACGCCTCGGCCAGCGTCGATCCGCCCCCTAGATCATAGTCGGCCGCGGTCAGCCGGTAAAGATCGTCGTAGTGGTAGTCGGGGAGGTTCTGGACTTGCTGAAACCGTCCGCGTTACCGCCCGAGCCGCGGTTGCCGACGTTGCTCAGGCGTTATTTGGAGGAGCAGTAGTGAGAAGGGCGCGCTGCGGAGAAAGTCTGCTGA
>JADFHG010000219.1 GCA_022567365.1 Planctomycetota bacterium
TGGACGCGGACATGCAGCATCCCCCGTCGGTGATCGGTCGTTTGATCGAATGCTGGCGTGGCGGCGCGAACATCGTCCACACCCGACGGATCGACTCGCTCGAAACGGGCTTCGTCAAACGTTTGACTTCGCGGGCTTTCTACCGCGTGTTCAGCATCCTCTGTGGCGTATCGATTGAGCCGGGGATGGCCGATTTTCGACTCCTCGACCGTATGGTCGTTGATGAGTTCAACGCCACGCGCGAGGGTCGGCCCTTCCTCAGGGCGATGTTCGCATGGATGGGCTACAAGAGCGCGGTGGTGGCCTTCGACGTCGGGAAGAGGTTTTCGGGGCGCACGAAATACTCGTGGCGCAAGATGATGAAGCTCGCGTCGGACGGCATACTCTCGTTTTCGACAATGCCGCTTAGGATCGGTTTGGGGCTCGGCGTCGTCACCGCCACGTTGAGCTTCATCGAACTGGGCTACGTGCTGGTCGCCCATCTACGCGGCGATACCGTACCCGGATGGGCATCGACCGTCGGTGTGTTGTCGCTGTTGTTCGGAATCCTGTTCGTCATTCTCGGTATCCAGGGGCAGTATCTCCTCCGATTGTACGAACGTGCGAACGCGCGCCCCCCGTATATCGTGGAACGCATTGTTCGTCGGCCCGCGGATGATACCGGCCGATCCGGTGCCCCGACCCGCGGCGGGTAACGCGACCCCGGACCATCGCTTTTTGCCGCATGTCGACGCCCAGCGAACCCAGACCGATGGAAGAAGTGAACGCGCCGCGGCCCAGCGTCATTGTCGGTCTCATCGGGATCGCCGGGATCGTTTCCTTCTCATTCGCCATTGTCGCGCTCCTGCCGGTGCAGTTCAACATCGTCAGCTATCGCACGGTGCTCCCCAACGGATGGAAGGCGACGATGGCACTCGAGTACCTGGTGCCGACGCTCTTCGCATTCGTCGTGCTCGCGGGCGTGGCGGCACTCGCGACCTTTGCCGTCGCGGCGCGCAGCGATTCGACGTGGTTGATGCGCGTGTCGGATCTTTGGCCGCTCGCGGCGAGTCTGCCGATAGCGCTATACTCGTGGAACCAATTGGCGTCGCCGGATGCCGCTACGGTGATCAACGCCGCGACAAATCGTCCGGTAGGACCACCGTTCGCCGCTGGCCTGTGGCTCATGTTTGTGTGCGGATGGGCCGCGCTCCGCGTGGGCGCCCGCTGCGGATTTGAAATCCGTGGGCGATGGGCAAATCGGACTGCCATTGCTGCGACGGTTGTGGCAATCGCCGCGGCGACCTGGATCCACGCCCGCATTCAGAACAACTTCTTCGAGCACCTGATGTTGGGGCACGCGGACTTCGGCCATTACATCGAGGAACTCCACAATTTCGTAAATGGTCACGGATTGCGGTCGTACAGCTTCGACCACGGACGGTTCGGTCTTCATTTCGTGCCGTTGATTTTCGTATTGGTGCCGGGCTACTTGCTCTGGCCGTCGCCGGTGTACCTGATGGTGTGCGGTCCGCTGTTCGTGCACGTTGTCGCGCTCCCGGCCTACCTGCTCGCACGGCGGCTTTCGGGATCGATCGTTGTCGGATTGATGTGCGGTTTCACCTGGCTGCTCTTGCCCTCGGTGAGTCGATTGGTCTATTCCAACACGTATGGGTTTCAGTGGATGTACGTCAGCATGCCGTTGATCGCCCTGATGATCCTATTCGCACGGAGTGGGCGGTGGCGACTCAGTTTTCTGTTCGTCGCGCTGGTATTGTTGACAAAGGAAACGGCCGCGGCGGCGACGTTTGGATGGGGCGTGTATCTGGCCGTTTTTTCCCCTCGGCGAAAGAGCGGCGTATTCATCGCGGTCGCGTCGATTGTCTATCTCGCGCTATGTATGCAGGTGATTATCCCTCATTTCTCGAGCGCCGAACGGTTCGAGCGATTGGATCTATACGGTGATCTGGGCAATTCCGCGGTGGAGCTTTTCCTCGCCCCGTTCACGAATCCGGGGCTTGTCTTCGCACGATTGACCCGGCCGGAGGCGATATACTATCTGATCATGTTGGTCGCGCCGATGGCGTTTCTTCCACTGCGCGGTTGGAAGATGGCCCTTGCCGCCGTGCCGACGCTGATCACCATTCTTATGTTCGAGAACAGCCAATGGCTGAATATCAAGTTCTGGCACCAGGCTCCCGTGCTGACCATCTTGTTCTTCGCCGCAATCGATGCGATGGCCAGGCGCCCGGGCGCGCGGGGTCCATCGGCGCTGATGGGATTCCTGACGGGCGGATGTCGCCATGGCCGCGACGTGACGCGCGGGCTGGCCCTCGCCGCCCTGGTGTGTGCCGCGATGGGGCACTATTTCTTCGGCTTTTCGCCGCTCGCCAAGTCCTTCGAGCTATACGCCGACCCGCGCTCCCCCATGCAGGCGCCCGATGTCCGCATGGACACGATCCGGCATCTTAGAACGGTGATCCCCAAGTCGGCGGTCGTTCACACGACTGAGCGCATCGCCGCCCACTTCACCGACTACGAGAGGCTCTACACCGGCGCGACGCTACGTCCAGCGGACTATGTCATCATCGATCAATCGGATCATTGGGATGCTTCGGGTCTGCCGCAAGCCGGTCCACGCTACGATGCGAACGAGGACTACGTGCTCGATGGCGTCTTCGACAGCATCGTCGTGTTTCGGCGAATCGCGAGGTGAGGTCGCGTTGCCGACGCGCGCTAACGTCGTCTTGTCGAGACGACGACGCGCAAGAATCATCCGCGGAGCAGGCGGTTCATGGCCCAGGTCAGACCGGCATGCATGCCCGCTCCGCGGAGTGAGGAGATCCAGTGTCTTGGATACGGCTCGTGCAACGCTGCGCCGCGGCCTCAGGGACGACGCGTGCGCGCCGCCCCTGAGACCACACGTACAACCGGGCTATCGAACGAAACCGCCAATCAGAAACGTCTTTCGTCTGATCGGCATCATTATGATCCGCTGCCCTGCGCCGTGCGCACGCGGGTCGGACCGTGATCACGCCTGCCTACCGCCGCCGCCCGTATGTCGCCAGGAACTTCCGTACAGGATCGGGAACCCACGCGAGCGACCATTTTTCGAACTCATCGTGCAGGTCGACAAACGGGAACCCGCACGGACGACGACTCGGACCGGAAAATTCCCCGCATTTCAGGGCACGCTTGATCAAATCGAAATCCACGATCGTCCACTGGACGGGATAAGCGCTAATCGTCCCATGCCCGTCGATCATGACCACCAGCGGTCCACGAAGGCGTTTCCGCCATTGCGCCCGCCCGGTTTCCACGGTCACCACCGTATACGTGCCGGCCAATTGGTTCATGAACCGATCGGCGTTGACGTCGACCTTGCCGTTGTCCATCGCCGAAAACACGACGATTCCGGGCTGGTCCGTCGTCATGCCGACCGCCAGAAACCCGCCGGCCTTATTCGACGTGTACTCGATGAGATCGACGTTCGCGATTGTTCCGATTCGTTGGTAGGCGGCATACCCCGCGGCGAGGAGCGACGCTGCAACGAGCGCGATCGGAATCGCCCAGCCGCGCCGCGCACGCTTCGGTCTGGACTCCCGACCAACGTCGACGGTGACCCCGCGACGATCCACCTGATCCACGATAAACTCCAAACGGCCACGCGGTTGCCGATAAAACTACCCGGCTGGGGATGTTCGTCGGCTCCGCGCTTCGGTATTGTATTTTGACTCGCGGTGAGCCCATTGCAAGAAAATCGAGTGAAGCGCCCGATGGCACTTGAAATAGCCAGCCTATACCGATACTCGCATGAACGCCACCCAGCATGCCATGTGTCAGGGCGCGCTAAGAGTTCGTCCTAGAACCGGCGGGCACCCCGGTTCTTTCCGAACCCCGACCGTGTGGGAGGGGCTTTTAGGACGCACTCTAACGCTGTTTTTCTGCAATGAGGTTTCAGCGCGGCGGAATACAACGGTAGCGACCACAGGTTCCGTTGGGGGGACACTTGCGTGGGTCGGACCGTGCGTTCGAGATTCTGGCGCTGTGGTCGTTATCGCGCGCCGGCACGGCCCGACCCACGGCCTATGTTCGTGCCTGAGACGGATGACTCGATGCCGCCACCATCCTCCAAGCAGTTCGTCGCCTTGTTGGAGCCCATTCGGGACTCGCTCTATCGCTATGCGAAGCGCGCCGCGTGGAAGGACGGCGACGTGGGCGATATTGTCCAAGAGGCGTTCATGACCGCGTGGCGTCAGATCGACCGATTCGAGTTGGGTACGAACTTCCGGGCTTGGATGTTTCAGATCCTGGTCAACACCGTCTACCGTTTCAACAAGCGGCTCAAACGCCAGCGCGAGGTGCTCCTCGACGACGCGATGATGGACCTGAACGCAACGATGACGCGCGAGGAGACATGGTCCGTTCTCCTGGACACTCCCGACCAGCTTGAACAGATATTGGACGAGCGATTGGTGCGCGGGCTGCGAAAGCTGGGCGGCGACGAACGGCAATGTCTGCTCCTGCGGCTTCTCGAGGGATTCAGTTACAAGGAAATCGCTGCGATGAGGAATATCCCTCTGGGAACGGTGATGTCGCACGTACACCGGGCAAGGATGAAACTTCGTGAAGAGTTAGCCGCGCTCGCCGCGGAACATGGCTTGACAAGAGAGGCCACGCAATGAAGTGCACCGAGACCCGAAAGTGGATCAGCCCGTACCTCGACTCCGAGTTGGGCAAGACGAAGACCTTCGAGGTCAGCGAACATTTGGCGCGCTGCCCGGACTGCGCGCGGCGGTTCGAGTCCGAACGCCGCGCCGACGAGATGATGCGCTCGCGGATGGAATCCGGCCCGATGCCCGACGAGGTCTGGTCGCGGATCACGCGCGGCTTGGCGACTCCCTGGTGGGTCCGCCGTCTTCGCACCGTTCGCGGGCTGGCGGTCGCCGCCTGCTTCGTGATCGCCGCGGTGGCGGTCGGGGTGTTCTACCCGTCGGGCGATGCGACCGACGGTCCGTGGATTGTCGATCGGTTCGAGACGACCGCGGTGGTCTCGATGCCCTATGCGGGTGCGGCCATTGCCCCGACCGATGTCGCGCGGGTCATTCGAGAGACGCTTGGGGTCGGGCTCGCGATGGCGCCGCCGGCGAGCGTGATGGACGCTCACCGCATTGAAATGGTCAGCGTAACGACCCGGCGAGACGAAAACGGTCGCGAGTACGTCGAAGTGCGCCTGAACTGTTGCGGTGAACCGGTCTTGCTCATTCTGGCCAGCCCGGATGACGCGATTCAACGGGTTCGTTTCGAATCCGCGGTCTTCGGCGAGGACGACACAGCGCGCAGCGCGAACGGCGTCAACTTCGCGCGGATGCGTTTCGGAGGCGTCCTGGCGATGGTCGCGTCTCGTCACACGGTTGCGCCGATCATGAGCAGTCTTGCCTTCACTGGGATGTAGCAGTCGGGGGGACCGGCGCAGTCTCGACGCAATCATGGGAACCCTCGGATTCGTGGTCGCGCGGTATCTCCGCCGCATTGATCGCCTCCGAGTCGAAAGCGGAGCCAATGGGCAAGCAGAAAGCCAAAGAGCGAACCCCGACGTGGCAATGGTTCGTTGTCGTGCCGGTTTTCGTCGTGAGCATCTGGGCCGCATTTGCCCAGATTCGATCGGTTCTCGTGCGCTACGACGACGGTTTGGCCGCTCAAACGCCTCGGCGATTCGCCCCTGTGGCGCTCAGCAAGATCCGCCGCGACGGTGATCGTCAATACATCTGGGCCCTGGGTTCCAAGGATCCCGAAGACGATTCGTCGGAGTGGTTCGACATGACCGACTCACCGCTCGATATCGAGAAAATCAACCACGGCATCGGTCGCGATACGATCGCCTCGATCGACGACCCGGTCTTCGTCGCACCCGACGACCCGCGACTTCGGGAACGCTGGAGCGGCGATCTCGACGATCTCGAGGTGATCGGTTTCGAGCACAACGGCGACGCCCGCGCCTACCCCGTCGCACTGCTCGATCATCACGAACTGGTCAACGATACCGTCGGTGGAAAACCGGTCACCGTCGGATGGTGACCGCTCGACCAACTGTCCGTGGTCTACGGACGCGAGATTGACGGGACGGTAACGACCTTTGGGACGACCGGCTATACCAACAACCGCGTTTTTCTGCTGTACGATCGGCTGACCCGCACCGTGTGGTATCCGTTGGGCGACGGCGCCTTTGACGGAGTGGGCGGCGAGAAGCTCGGCAGCAAAATCCCGTACCTCGAGAAACCGCCACGCCTGCCCCTGTCGGAATGGATCGCGATGCACCCGGGTACGACCGTGCTCCTTGACGACGCAGCGGAGCTTGAAAAAGAAGACGATACGGACGGCGGCGCCGACGTGGTTGTCGCTGACGTGGGTCCGGCTGAACCGGGAGACGATGAGGCCGCGAGCGCCGAAGGCGCAAGTCAAACGCCGCGTGACGAAGTGCTTGGCGGGCGGAACTGACCGACACAGTTTCCTCGAGTGACGTTTCCCCGCCCGGCGCGCCGGCAGTCCACACGCAGAGGGTCCGTTTCGACCTCGGCGGGTGAGCCGTCCCCTTCCGGCTGTCATA
>JADFHG010000220.1 GCA_022567365.1 Planctomycetota bacterium
TAGGCCAAAGGATCCCCGCATTGCTGGTTACGATGAAGCGGATCCGTCGGCCCTGGTCCGCGACGCGGATGTGGTGCATCTGCACGGTTGGAATGGTGCTCCGGCTCGCGCGATGGCGGCCCTTGCGCGAAAATTGGGCCGTCGGTACGTCATTTCCCCGCTGGGTGATTTGGCAGAACAGGGTCTCGAGCGGACGACTTGGCGCCAGCGGATTGAGAAGGCGATCAGCCAGAAACGGCTGGTTCACCGTGCCGCGGCGATTACGGCTGTCAATGACACCGAGGAACGCGATCTTGCGGGCCGACGCGTGCATTCTAGGATTCGACCGTTGCCGTACGGGTTGGATATGTCGGAATATGAAACACCGCCCGGCGACGATGGCGAAAGCAACGGGTCGCAGGGGCGTGCTATCTTGCTCATGGCCCCGATCCACCCGGTCGAGGGTCACGCCCTATTGCTCAAGTCGCTGGCGGAGTTGGGACTGGACGACGGCGACTGGCGAGTGATCGTCGCGGGTCCGTCGCCGGGCGACTGGCGCGCCAAGCTGGAGGCCGCGGTGCGCCGAAAGGGCGAAACCGACCGCGTGACGTTTACCACGGCGGAGGGCATCGGCGCTCAGCGGACGCTCCTCGCGCGATCGGCGATTCTGGCGGCGCCCAACATGCACGTCCGTGTTCCGACGGCGGTGCTGCAGGCGGCGGCAGCCAACGTACCCATTGTGGCGACGGACAACATCGCGCCTGCGGGGCTGGAGGGGGTCTTGCGTACGAGCAAGTCGGGGCGAAGCGCGTTTCGTGAGGCGCTCCGTTCGGTGATGGCGCTCTCGGACGCGGAACGTGTTGCAATAGCCCATAAGGCTCGCGAGCGCGCGCGGGCCATGTACGACTGGCCGGTCCTCGTGGATACGTTCGTGCGGCTTTACGAGGACGTCGCCTGACCCACCGTTGACGAATGTTTCGATGATCTCGAAGAACTCGCTGAACGAGCGGACGTGCAATCTCGGACTGCACCGATTGGCGGTCGCTGCGTTGGTACAAGGCACGTGAGCAACGAATGATGCACGTGAATCCGAAACTGGTCGATGCTGACAAGCGTCATCGCGCCAAAGAAACGAACTTCAGCCTGCGCGAGTTTGGCCGCATCCTCACGTTTGTTTGGCCGTTTCGCAGAAAGCTCGTCATGGGGCTCATCGCGACGGTCATCTTCGCGGCCCTCCACACGGTCAGCATCGTCGCGGCGCTTCCGATTCTTCATATCCTCCTCGAAAAAGAAGACCTTCACGTTTTTCTCGACCGGACGATCGCCGGTGCTCGGCTTGGCGTGAAGTTTGCCCCGCTGGATTCGGCGGATGACGCTTCGGTCGTCGTGGTCGATTTGCCCAAGGACGGAACGGCCTTTGCTCGTGGGCTGCGAAAGGGGGACAGGCTCGAGGATCCCTCGGGTGGATCGGCCGCGGCGATGCTCGCCGAGATCGCACACCGCGGTGACGTTGGAGAGGGCACCGACTCGATCGAAGTTCGTCGCTTGCCCGCCTCGGGCCAAACCGATGGCGCCGAATCATCCACGGTCCCGTACGGGATTTCGCTCGATATTGAGCCGCCCGATACGCTGATGCGCGTCGAGCGTTGGATCGGTTCGCTCATTCCCGAATCGACCGCCAGCGATAAGCTCGCCATCCTCATGTACATCCTCGGCGGCGTCGTGACCATCGTGGTGATTGCCAACGGATTTCGCTATTTCGGTGAGGTGACGATTGCCGGAGTCGTCCTTCGCTCGATGATCGACCTGCGGTCGCGCCTGTACGAACGCACGCTCCACCTTCCGATGTCGTTCTACGCGGGGCAGCCGACGGCCGACCTCGTGACGCGGTTCGTGCAGGACATTCAGGAAGTCCAGCGCGGCATGATGACGCTGTTCGGCAAGTTCTTTCGCGAGCCGCTCCGCGCGGCATTTATGCTTGGGATCGCGTTCATGCTCGACTGGAGAATCACAATCACGGTCGTCTTCGTGGTGCCGGTCGTCGTGTTCGCATTCCTGACGATCGGTCGCCGCGTGAAGAAGTCGAATCGCAAGCTGTTGCAGGCCTACGGGATGATGATCGGTGCGCTGACTACGAGTCTTCAGAGCCTGCGCGTGGTCAAGGCATACACGGCCGAGGACATCGAGCGCCAGCGCTTGAACCGTGTGGACTGGAAGATGTTTCGTCAGCAGATGAAGTTGGCCAAGCTCCAGGCGTTTACCAGCCCACTGATGGAGACGTTGGCGGTGATCGCCGGAAGCGTCGGCATGGTTTGGCTCGCCGGGCGCGTGCTCTCGCAGGATCTTGACCCGGCGAAATTTGGGACGCTCGGCATGGCCCTTTCCATGCTGTTCGACCCGTTGCGAAAGCTCTCCGACGTGTATGTGCGGCTCCAACGCTCGACGGCCGGTGCGGAGCGGATCTTTCAGGTCATCGACGAGCCGGTCGAGTCGGACCTGTCGGACGCGACGACGGAACTTGCGCCGCTGGCCGACGCGATCGAATACGCCGGTGTGACCTACACATATCCAAACGCGGACACCCCCGCGCTTGTTGACGTCAACATGACGATCAGGCGGGGCGAGACGGTGGCGATCGTCGGTCCAAACGGCTGCGGCAAGACGACGCTGGTGAGTATGCTTCCGCGGATGTTTGACCCGGACCAGGGCGAGGTGCGCTATGACGGTCTCGACATCCGACTCGCGACGCTGGGAAGCCTGCGGCGGCAGGTCAGCGTCGTGAGCCAGGAAGCCGTCATCTTCGCCGGTACGCCGATCGAGAACATCGCATTTGGAGATGCCACGCCCGATGTCGATCGAGTAAAGGACGCGGCGGCACGCGCCTTCGCGGAAGAGTTCATATTGGCGATTCCCGGCGGGTATGAAGCAGACCTCGGCGAGCGCGGTACGACGCTGTCCGGCGGGCAACGCCAACGCCTGGCGATCGCCCGGGCGATATATCGCGACGCCCCGATACTCATATTCGACGAGGCCACCAGCCAGATCGACACCGAATCCGAGCAGAAGATCCAGGCGGCGCTGGAGGAGTTTGCCAGGGGGCGGACGACTCTGATCATCGCCCATCGGCTCAGTACGATCCGCTTCGCCGAACGAATCATCGTGATGGACGCGGGAAGGGTGCTCGACTCCGGATCCCACGATCAACTGTACGAGCGCTGCACTCTGTACCGGAAGCTTTGCGACACCCAGTTCATGGATCGCGGTGCGGCTACCTGATCCGCATCTGGATTCGTTCGTTCGTTGGATCCATGAGGTTGCGCAGACGGTTTGGCGGCGTTTCCTGATCCGAACCGCGCCCGTCAGGAAGCGGCTTGACCACGAGCAAGCTGGCCTTTCCAGTGAAAGCGCGTTCCCTCCCTCACGGCCCTAGGTTCGGATAAGAGGGCCACCCGCCCGAACAGGCGCGCGGGGACTTATCCAGAAGCGTATAACAGACCTGGCGCCCCCATCAGGCCGGTTTTGGACCCAAAGTTGCGGAACTTGGCCTAGCGGCCTGTTGAAAAGGTGTGGCGCGGGCTAATAGACCGTCCCACACCTTTTCAACAGGCGGTTAGGATACGCGAGGACTATCGTCGGTAAACGGGCCGACATTTGGGAACGTCGGTGATTTGTTCCGGACGATCCCCCAACCACGACCCGGAAAAGCGCGATCAGGTGATCTCGCCTACCCTCCCTCGTTAACTCGGTCAATCAACTGCCGAAGTCGCCCGACGCTGCGGCGGTTGAAACGGCACACGAGACGCGGCTTGTCCGGGTGGGCGCCGTCTTCGCCGTCGATCGGGCCGTCGTGCTGCTCGTATCCACCGCTCGTGAGGATGTCGGCGAAGTCCCGGTTGATCTCCGCGAGCAAAGCCGGCGAAAGGGGATGCATGAGCCGCATCACGAAATCGTCCCCGACCCAGCGCGATGAGTGGTAGCAACGATAGAACCGCACGATGTGTTCGACGGCGTCTTCCGCGCGGTCCGTCACGTAGAACAGCCCCGTGTCCTCCGGGTCGATCATGGCGTTTCCGAGCAGTTCGGCTTTGACGTACGTTTGCCAATGCTGCCAGTACGTCCCGCCCGGTTCGTCGCACATCACGATCGGCACGGGGGAGGTCTTGCCCGTCTGCACGAGGGTGATGGCCTCGAACCCCTCGTCCTGGGTGCCGAACCCGCCGGGGAAGAGCACGATCGCATGCGCTTCCTTCACGAACACCAGCTTGCGCGTGAAAAAATACTTGAAGGTGACCAGCTTCTCGTCGTCCTCGATAAACTGGTTCGCGCTCTGCTCGAAGGGCAGGCTGATCGCCACGCCGAAGCTCGCCGCGCGCGTCGCGCCGTGATGCCCCGCCCGCATGATCCCGTCGCCCGCGCCGGTGATGACCATCCAACCCTTACGCTGAATGATCTCGGCGAATCGCTTGGCTTCGATATACTGCGGATGGTCCTCGGGCGTCCGCGCGGACCCGAACATCGTGACCTTGGGCGTATCCGCGTACGGCGCAAAAACCTTGAAGGCGTAGCGTAGCTCCTTCAAGGCCGTATTGAGCAGCTTCAGATCGCCGCGATCCACGTTGTCGGCCGCCAGCCGACAAATCGTGACCATCATCTGCGCGAGCAGATCCTCGTTGTCGCACCGCGCATAGTCGGCGATGAGGCGCTCGATCGCGCAAGACCGGCCGCGACGCCGCTCCTCGTCGGTTCGCGTCGCGGGATTCCGTTCATTCATTCAGTCGCACCTTTCGGTTCGGTTGGACAGCACGTCAAACTCGTCCGGAGCCGGGGACTATACCCAAGAGCCCGTGCGACTTCCATGCGTGCGCCGTCGCGCGGCGATCCACCAGTGGTGGCGACGTGGTGGGATCGAGCTTTGCGGGGAACCGCCCACCGTCGGATGACGAATTGCGGATTACTCATCCAGATACGGCTCGATGGTCAGTTCGAGCACGATTTCGTCGTGTATGGCGATCCCATGCTCGCCGGTCTCGGGGATCTGCGGCTTGGTCTTGCGCGCTTCATCGACGGCACCGACGTTGACCATGACCAACCGAAACCCCAGTCGTTGATAGAACCCGATCGCCCGGAGCTTGTCGTTGGTGGTGGTCAACCAGATTCGCCGCTGACCCCGATGACGCGCCGTTTCGATGGCCGCGAGCATGAGCGCCGATCCGATTCTCCGCCCTTCGAGCGTGCTGTTGAGCGTCAAGATCTCCATTCCGTCGGCGTCGACGTGGTACGTGAGGAGACCCACGATTTCGCCGTCATGCCGCTCGATAAAGCCCTCGTGTTCGTGAGGGAAGAACGACCGGCCGCGACTCATGATCATCCGGCTGTGCCAGTGTTTCTCGATGAACCGAGCGACCTCTTCGCGCTCCGCATCCTGTATCGTGGTCCGCGACATTGCGCCTTGTTCTTAGCGGAAATGCGAGACCCACGCCAGCCCCCAAAAGGGGCGCAATTCGGCGGCGGGTCCGGTTTGCCGCCTCGCTCGGCCATTGCCCACCGCGGAATGCGAGCCTATACTCACCCGGCGAATAGATCCGAGACCGGAGCGTCATCGATGACCGATACCCGACTGGACATTGTTTTCACCGCTCCGCATCCCGACGACCTGGAAATCGGCATGGGCGGTGCCATCGCCAAGTTGGTGAAACTGGGGTATGCCGTCGGAATGGTCCACATGACCAACGGCGAGCCAACGCCCCGTGGTACGGTCGAAACGCGGATGACCGAGATGCGGGCGGCCGCCGACATCCTCGGCGTTCAGGTTTGCGACATGCTCGGTCTCACCAACCGCGAATTGATGGACACCCCGCAGGCGCGCTACGCGGTCGCGACGGCCCTTCGCAAGTATCGCCCGAAGATCCTGGTCGGCATGGCAGGCCGCACGCCGTCGGCCTCTCCCGACCACTATCAGGCCCAGTTGATCACCGAAGCGTCCCGGTTCTACTCTCAGCTTACAAAGTGGGACGAACGCTTTGACGGTACAAAACCGTTTCGCGTGGACCACCTCGTCTATAGGCCCGTCCCGTTCAGCGCCGAGGTGACCCATTGGCATTCGCAATTCGTCGTGGACATAAGCGATACAATCGACCAAAAGGTCGAGGCGGTGCGGTGTTACAAGTCTCAGTTTGACGGGGCGCGGTTCGAGCGTATCGAACACTACATCCGATCCAATGCCGGCGCCGAAGGCGCGATGATCGGCGTGAGGTTCGGCGAGCGATATGCCCTGCCGCGCCCGCTTGGCGTCACGGATATGGTCGCCCTGTTGGGCGATTGGCAGATCCCTCCGCCGTTCGGCGGGACGCCCAAGACGAACTGAATGTAACCGTTGACCGCGTTCCGCCCATTATTCCTCTCGCAGGGCGGGTGACCGATCGGGAGTTGCCGGACGGTACGCGTCGTTCATGCTGATCATTGTTTATAGGGAAGTCCCCATGCGATGACGCGGCCGGAGGAACCGACCCGAGAACGAGCATACTACTCCGCCACATAACAAGTGAACACGTTAGTAGTTTCATCGTCCCGAAATCGCACGCAAACGGAGTAATACGTGTTCAGAT
>JADFHG010000221.1:0-6133 GCA_022567365.1 Planctomycetota bacterium
GACGTTTTCGCACGCATCCGTCTTTTCGTCGCATGCGTCCTGTGTGCAGGGGATGCCGTCGCCGCAGTCCAAAGGCGCGCCGCCCGTACAGACACCGCCGGCGCATGCCTCGCCCGTGTTACAAAAAGCGCCGTCGTCGCAATCGCTGCCGTCGGCGGCATCGTTCGCCTGGCACGCACCGGCACCGTCGCACGTATCCGGGTCTGTGCACTGCGTGTCGGCCGGGCCGCCGCACGCTGAACCCTCGGGAACGAAATTGGGTTGGCAACCGCCCGCCCCGTCGCATGTGTCCGCGTCGTCACATTCCGACGAATTCGGGTCGCCGCAGGGTGTGTCCACTGCGAACGGTGGATGCGTGACGACGCCTTTCTTTGCGTCGCAAATATCGTCCGTGCAATCGTTCTCGTCGTCGATCAGTGTCGTATTGCCGTTCGCGGGATTGCAGCATTCGGTTTCGGCATCGTACAGTGGCGTCGATACACAGATACCGCTCTCGCACGTGTTGGCGGTACATGCGTTGCCGTCATCGCAATCGCCGTCAACGACACACTGAATCACTGTAATGATCGAGCCCAGCGCCGTGAAGGGAATGTCTCCCGGCGGAGACCCGCCGTCGCGAAGGAAACTGCCCCCCGGGATGTTTTGCGGTTCGATCGTAAATACGCCGCCGCCGTCCTCCGACGCAGTATAGACAAATTCCCCGAGGTACTTCGGATCGGTCACGAGGACGGAGTCCCCCGCGGCCAATGCGGCCGATCCGAGACGCGGCGGCGGTCCCGCGGACACAGCGGGCAGAGCCACCACGCCCGCAAGGACGTAGTCCGGGTTGGACAGGTCAATACACGGACTCGGATGGAATTCCGGTATGTCGGGAATTCCGGGACACTGAGGGTCAATGACACACGCGTTGCCGCCATCGACGCAGAAACCATCGACACACTCGTCGGGATTGCCCGGGACAAACGGCTGGTAAACGCCGCACGCCGAGGTCCCTTGCGGGTCGTGCGTAACCGTACCGGCCACACCGCCGCCGGCGAACTGCGGAAACTCGACCTGATACGCGCGCAAAAGGGTCGGCGCGACGTTCTCGAGGAAAACCTGGATCGTGATCGAATCACCCGCGTTAATCGTCACCTCGACGGGGATCAGGAACATCATCGGCTGGCCGAATGCCGGGACAGCCGCCGATACCAAGAGCAGTCCCACGGCATGCGCTACCGCACACGTCGGTATCCGCGCAAACCGCACCCCGAGTCGTTCGTTCATTGGTAGATCCCTCCACTTGAATCGCTTCCGCCTCGCGCGGCCCCGCGGCCCCGCAGCCTGTGCGCCTTCGTTGCCGGTCACCGACGATTGTCTCGGCGGCAACCTGTGAAACACGCCCCCCAAACGCGGTCGGGCTCAATCGATCGTTACGATCATGGGTCCGCCAACCGCGAAATCGATCGCATCCGACGATTCGTTGCGCAGGAACGAGTCCTCGCCCACCCGTACCTCGACTCGGACCGTATCCCCCGCAGCCACGCCCACGGTATCGAACACGAAGGTGCCGAGGTAGCGCGGGCTGGCAACATCGACTGCGCCCTCGATCAGTACACTACCCAAACGGCTGCCGACGGTATCCGTAGCGGGAAGGCTTGCGCGTGACGAGAATGCGTAGTCGCGCCGTGCCGTGTCCACGACAACGTCGCCCACCGACAATCTCTCGTTGTTGCGAGCGAAGGCGTCGACCGCGACTTGATACGCTCGAAGATCGGCGACGCCCGCAATAAACACGTCCACCACGATCCGATCACCTGCCTCAACACTTGCCGCCCGTACGATCGGGGTTATGACCGCGCGCGACGTCTGCCGCGGCCCGCGTGCTGGCGTTCGGGATCCTCGAAGATCGGCGCTGGATCGCACGGACCCGCACCCGGATACGCTTGCCCGGCGAACGCCTCGAGCGAGGTGAGCACATCGTCAAAATCGATCTTCGCGTTGGTCACGAAACCGAGCACATCGACCGCGAAAAAACCGCAAGTTGTGAAGTTGCCCGCGAACCCTTCGAGGATGCAGAGGATGTCGTCAAAGTCCGTGGGCGGGCCGGAATTGTCTACGTCGCACCATTCCCATGTCGTCGCGGACGAGGTGGCCGTCTCCACACCGTTGCAGTCCGTCGATACGCTGTAGTTTTTCCCGGGAAGAATCTCGGAGTCGCTCAAACGCACAACGCCCCACTCGGCCGGTGTATGAAAGACGGGCGCGTGCACCAGACGGGCGACCCCCAGCGCAGCCAGATCCGGATCGGGATCGAAGTCAATATACTGATCCACGCATGGTTCATCCACCGACGTAACATGAAAGGCGATCGGCAAATTGCCGGGGGAAGGGATGATCTCGAGATATCTGGGGCCAATCGCGCTGACGGATGGTCCTTCACAAGGCTCATTCGTGATTGTCAGCAGGCACGGCGGTCCGATGTTGAACTGAATGGCTTCGGAGTTCGAATCCCGCAGAAACGAGTCATTCTCCGGTAGAATCGTAATCTCGAACAACGTGCCGGGCTCCGCATCCGCCGACACGTCCAGAGTGAACGTACCTGCGTAGTGCGGCGAGGGCGGCACATCGATCCCACCGACAATGAGGGCGGCCCCGAGCCGCAGAAAGATACAGTCCATACCGGGGAGCACCGCGGTCTCTCCCGCAAACACCCAATCCGGTCTGTCGAGGTCGACCAACACGCCGCCGGGGCACGGAACGGTTAGTTCGCCGATTCCTGACAGCTTCTGGATCTGGATCGAAGCTTGGTACGCGCGAAGGTCGTCGATGTCCTCGAGGAAGATCTCGAGCGGCACCGAAGCCGACGGGAGCGCCAGCGGGCTACCCAACACACACGACATCAACGCGTCGATCGGTTCACACACCTCGCCGATTTCGTTGCAGACCTCGCCGGGGCACGGATCGGAACCCGGAGTGCAGACACCCGCGCTGCACCCCTCGGCCCCGTTGCAGAAAACGCCGTCGGCGCAATCGGCCAAGGTAACCACGGTGAGAGTGGCCGCGTCGCTCTCGACGCTTTCGGCGGTATTGCTGACCACGCACGTATACGATCCTGCGTTCGACGGAGCAACGGGGTCGATGATTAGTGTGGGGTCAGTGGCGCCCGGGAGGTCCAGACCGTCCTGTTTCCATTGGTATCCGAGTGGCAGCGCACTCTCGGCGACAATGCTGAAGCTTGCCGCGTCGCCGTCGCAAACCGTCGATGAAACCGGTTGCTCCAGGATGGCGAGGGACGAGCACGTTTGACTTTCCTCGAAACATGTTTCGGCCGGCGGACAGGGATCGGACCCGTTGGCGCATACGCCGCCGCTGCAGGATTCAGCCCCGTTGCAGAACTCGCCGTCGTCGCAATCGGCCTGTGTCACCACGAACAGCTCGGCCGAGTCGGTCGTGACGGTACCGGCGGCGTTGCTGACAACGCAATCGTATGTCCCCTCGTCCGCGGGCAGCGCCGGATCGATGACCAACGTCGAACTCGTCTCACCCGCAATATCAGCGCCGTTCTTCCGCCACTGATATTGGATCGGAGGCGTGCCGTCGGCGACCACCGTGAAGCTCGCCGCGTCGCCGTCGCACACGGTTGCGTCGACGGGTTGTGCGAGGATATTGAGTATGTCGATCGTCGCGACCTCGACGTCATCGATATACCAATCGTCGTTCGATTGGTTGACTTCCGTGCGGAACCGAATGCGGAATTTGTTGTGGTAGGCGTTGCCCGGAAGCGCATGGGAGTGCGGCTCGAAGGCCGTCTGGTTGACGCCGTTCGACGTGACGCGGTTGATCTCTACCCAATCACCGATGTTCGACCAGTATTCCACGACGAGTTCCTCGCCGCTTTCGACGCCGACATGCTCGGTATGGTACGAGAGAAACAGATCGGACTGGCCCGCAAGAAGTATGAAGTTGCTCCGAATCTCGTCGTCCTGGTGCTGCTGCGAGCCGACGGCGTCCAAATTCAACGATAGTGTGGGACTTGGCTCATTGGACCCGGACGTATTGACGAGACCGCCTTTGTTATACGACCACTTCGTGCTGTTGATCGTGCTCGACGGAAAATCATCGAAAAACGGCGGGGAAATCGGGTCGGCGAGATCCGACAGGCACGTGCGGGTGTTCTTGAACGCGTTGATCTGTGAGATCGCCACGCACCCGAAGCTCGTCACGATGCCCGTGCATCCGCCGAGTCCCGAGCACATGATCCTACAGCAGCTACCGCAGCTACCGCAGCCGTCGCAGTGTAGGGCGTTCCAATTGTGGCCGATCTCATGCGCGGACAGACCCACGCGTTGGGAGAAGATGTTCGTGAACTTCGACTGTGCCAGACCGTACGCGGACGTCACATTGCACACAACACCGACGGCGGCGATACCGACGACCGTCCCCGCGATGTTGATTCCCGTGAAAAGGTGTGCCACGTCGCGCTGGATGTTCGACTCCGGCAACGAATTCCACGTCGATGCAAACTGGTTGAGCAGCGTCACCGGGTCGGACGACGAATACGGATCGTTCGATGTCGTCCGAACCACAATCGTCGTGATCTCGTACGTGATGCCGATCGCCGCCACCTCGTACTTTAGCGCCACGCTATTGAGGATGTTCTCGATATCGTTGACCGTAAGCGTAACGCTCGAGCCGTTCTGTTGGAAAAAAGAGAATCCGGCGTCCGCCGCGATGTCCGTCTTCTCCAGGCCCGTACCGGCCGTACCGCCCTCGCCCGGGACCGCGCCCTCGATAACCAGCGGCTCGTCCGTCACACCGCACCGATAGTCGCCGGTGTTGAGAAAGTCCGCGGCACGGAATACCACGTGAAGATCGTCCCCCACCGCAAACCCGAGTTCGGCAACGGGCTGCACGCCGTACCACCCGTCCGGCGTCGCGATCGTGGCCGTGAGTCGGCCATTGACAAACGACCCGGCGATCCGCGAACCCGGTATCTCGAGAACGGTCCCTCTATATGTGACGGACTCGGGCGGATCGACCGGCGTGAGCTCGCCGCTCTCCTCCGCCTGCACGAGAACCTGGAACCCGTCCGCCCGAATCGAGTGCTTGTCGAGCAGCAGGGTCCACAACGCACCGTCGACCACCATTAGCGTCATGACGGTCCCGGATGGTTCCTCTTCGAACACGAGCGACTGAACGCTCGACGCCGCCACGTCCAGCGCCGTATTGACCGCGTCGTCCAGTGCGAACCCCCCGACAACCCGGCTGGACGTGAAGACCAGCGCATCGTCGTTCACCGGCGCCGCGCAATAGGCAGGCCGGTTTGCCGAGGCACATGCGGCAACGACCGCCAGCACCGCGACTCCTCTAAGTACCACGTAAGCGCGGTGGTCCGCAGTTCGGCGGCACATGCGCGTCGCCGGTCCGTTCGGCTGCCTGATCAAAGTGACCATCCTTTTTGTTACCCCCAACATGACATGATTGAGACGCATCGTTACCCGTTCGGCCAGCGGCAAGCACGGCGGCGTGCCAGCTCCCGCGCGCACCGCTCGGGCACGCGGCGACACGAGCGCGACCGCGCGCCAGACCGGCGTCTTACTGACGACGATCCAACGAACGGCTGGATTCGCGGCGAAACGCGCACCGCGTACGCGGCACGGACCCCGTCATGAATAACCGATAACATCGCGTGGGTCAAGGATTTCGGGCGATTCCCGCCGGCAAGCACCTCGATTTCGGCTTGCGAAGACCCCCCCAAAGGCCCGATCGAAGCTCGCACGGTCCGATTGCCACCGCGCTGTGCATACGTTGCGGTGCAATTTGAATATTCGCTCGGACCATCATTCTTGGCTCGGAAGCCATCCGATCGGTGTAGGTCGCCCGATTACGAGGCGAGGCATTGTTGCGAGTGCACAAGATAAAAAGCGGGGCACCCGCAGCCCGTCGGTTGCGCGTGCCCTGATGTGTTAGGTCTTGCATGTGGCCGTTCCGGCAACGGAGGCGCACAATGCGCAACCGAGCGGCATATCCCCTGCTACTGGTTCGATCCCGTATACGCGTTACGGAATCCGGCCAAGTCGTCGAAATCGACGTCGCCGTCTTGATCGCGGTCGTGGATCGCGCACGGGTCGTCCGCGGTATACACGTCATT
>JADFHG010000221.1:6143-6565 GCA_022567365.1 Planctomycetota bacterium
ACGGACGGGCAAGGTGGGCGACCGGGCGGCACAGTCCGTACTATTATTGGTTCGATCCGGTATACGCCTCGCGGAGCCCGGCCAAGTCGTCGAAATCAACGTCGCCGTCTTGATCGCGGTCGTGTACCGCGCAAGCGTCGTCGGCCGTATACACGGGATTCAGGGTGAAGCAGTCGCGGAAGTTCAGGTAGTCCACAACGTCAATGTCGTTGTCGCCGTCGGCGTCAAACTCCGCGCGCCCCAGCGAATTCAGGAACGCAATAATGTGCCCGCGCTGCTCGGCGTTCAGCCCTTCCGGCACCGACGACGGACACGGCGGGCAGGGGATCGGGTCGCCGTCGAAATCCACGCAGTCCAGTATCGGATCGAGCGGACACTCGCCGTTCAGGAAGAGCGTGCCGGAGTCCAGGGCTTCACTTCCA
>JADFHG010000222.1 GCA_022567365.1 Planctomycetota bacterium
TTTTTCTTGCGCCGCCGCGGGAATCATCATAGCCCCAATAGCGGCCAACACGAGCAATCCCGACAGGCGCGCAGCCACCCAGCGTGGCTCTATTCCCACTAGGCTAAAGTTCATAACCGTCTGTCCTCCCTATCTCGATCTGGGGGTGCGAATCTACATCCGTAACAATCTCGCCATGATTCTTGATTGGCATCCGTTAGGTTAGCCAGAAACGGGGCATCGAATCAAATCTCGAGTCAGCTTTGAGTATATCCTTTTGTCGAGTCGACAAGAGCCTGGTGAAGCGTCCGGCCTTTTCGCTATCACGCGGGACGTTTTCGACGTTGGGCGTATTGACGATGGCCGTTGCTGCGACTACAATCTCGAAAGCCCACGTGCGGCGCTCTCCGTTGGCCCATTGGGGAAATCTTGGATCCAAGTGCAGCGCTGTGCGGCGGTGCGTTGATGTTGACGAACCTGGGAATCGTCGTTCGCGCGGGGGATCAAGACGATCCCGCGGTTCGAGTTTCGAGCGAGCGGCTCGAGCGGCTCGACGCCCGTGTCGCGAAGATCAACGATCTGACGGCCGATTTCATCGAGCGAAAGTACACCACACTCCTGAAGAAACCGCTCGTTTCCAGCGGTCGGATCCGCGTCCGAGGTGATATCGCCCGTTGGGATACGATCAAACCGTACAAGACGGTCATGTTGGTCGGCAGAGGAGAAGTGCGCATCTACTATCCCGACCGGCGCGTGGAAGAGGTGTTTCAGCTCGGCGAGCGGCTGGGCCAACTCGCGATGTCGCCGCTGCCGCGTCTGGCCGCGCTGCGCGAACACTTCGACATGACGCCGATTCCCCCGAACGAAATCGACACGAACGCGAGCGAGCGTCATCATCTCGCGCTTCGGCTGCGCCCCAAGGCTCAATCGCTGCGGGAGCACGTGAACGAGATTCGTGTTCTGATCGACGAGACCACCGCATGTGTGGTCAAGATCGCGATGGACGACCCAACCGGCGATCGAACGGTCATCGAATTCTCCCACGTCAAAACGAACACCGGCCTCGAGGATCGCGACGTGAGCCTGACCGTCCCGCCGGGAACGAAAACCACGCGGCCGCTGGAGACGTTTGGCGGCTCGCAGGACGCGCTCGAGGAAGCGGAGACACCGTAATGAACGGCACCGCAACGGACACCGGTTCGCCACCTGCCCGCACGGAACCGGCCGGTGCGCCGACCAAGGCGGCGGAATCGGTGGCGAGCCCGCCACGGAGGTCGCGCGTACGCCGCGGCACCGCGTCATTCTGGCTGAACACGCTGTTCTTCCTGTCGGAACATTGGCCATTGCTCTCTCGCGCGATCCGTCGGATTTCCTTGTTGGTCGGATGGCAATTCTCGCAGGTGTTTCGCAGCGGACCGGTGCTCAACGCGCGGCACCTCCTCGGGCCGGATTCGACCCTCAAGGAGCGAGAAGCGTGCGCCTTTGCCACAATCGAGAGCTTCTACATCAGCGTATACGAACTCGGGCGGGCCTTGCGCTGTTCGCGGGAGGAACTCCAAAAGCAGGTGGACGTAGTCGATGGACACGAGCGCTATCATCGCATCCGCGCGTCGCGGCGCGGCGCCATCATCGTCACGGCGCATCTGGGTCCGTTCGAATTGGGTGTCGCGGCGCTCGTCCCTTACGAACGGAAGATTCACGTGGTCTACCAGCGCGACGCCAACGCGCGGTTCGATCGTCTGCGTTCGCGCCTGAGGCGGCATCTCGGTATTGCCGAAGCGCCGGTGGACGACGGTCTGGCCACTTGGGCGCGACTGCGTGATGCGCTGCTCCGCGACGAGGTGATCATGCTGCAGGGTGATCGGGTGATGCCCGGTCAAACCGGAGTCCGCGTCCCATTTCTCGATGGGCATATCTTGATGCCGACGGGTCCGGTGAAGCTGGCGATGATCACGGGCGCGCCCATTATCCCGGTCTTTTCGATTCGCGAGCGGATCGGCAAGGTTCGGGTGATGATCGAGGAGCCGATCGAGGTCGAACAGGAACCGGGATCCGTGCGCGGCGACCATCCCGCGATGGTTGCACTCGCGTCGGTGATCGCCAGGCATGTACGGGCGCATCCGACGCAATGGCACATGATGTATCCCGTGTGGTGTGAGGACATCGACGAGGCGGCGGCAAAAACATGACCGAACAGGATAGCATCGTCATCACCGGCGCGGCAGTGGTGTGCAGCCTCGGGCTGGACCGCGATTCCGTATGGAACGCCGTTGTCGAGGGTCGATGCGGTGTCGGTCCGCTGACCGCCGTGGAATCCGTGCTGACACCGGACAAGGGCGGCGGGCAAGCCCCGGATTTGCCGGACGAGCACGGGGATCCCGAAGCCCGCGAAGTCGCGTATCTCAAATACACGATCCGTGCGGCGCTCGAGGACGCGTTTGGCCCTGACGGATCAAGTCTGCCGGCAGGCGCCGTTTCGCGTGGGCGCGAGCGATTCACACTGCCATATCCCGCCGATCGGAGCGGTTTCGTGCTCGGGACCACACTCCACGGCATGCGCTGTGGCGGCCGATTCTTGCGCACCGGCGACTACACCCACCTGCGTGGGTTTCTGGCCGGTAGCACACTGCACCGCGCGACGGCGTCGTTCGAGATGGACGGCCTTGCGATGACGACGTGTTCGGCGTGCTCGTCGGGCCTTTCGAGCATCGCGCTGGGCGTCACTCTCCTGCAAGACGGGCAACTCGATCTCGTGTTGGCCGGTGGCTACGACCCCATCAGCGAATACGCCTACGCCGGTTTCAACAGTCTGCGGTTGATAGCCGAGGGTCCGATGCGACCGTTCGCCAAGGACCGCGAGGGGATGAAGATCGGTGAGGCCTACGGCGTGGTCGTGCTCGAGCGGGCGACTGACGCGGCGCGGCGCGGCGCCCGGGTCTTTGCGCGGATCGCCGGGTATGGCGAAGCGTGCGACGCCCACCATTTGACAAAGCCACATCCACATGGCGAAGGCGCGGCGACCGCGATTGAGTCGGCGCTCGAGAGCGCCGGCATCGATCCTCGTGAGATTGATCTGATCGCCACGCATTCGACGTCCACTTTGGACAACGATGCAGCCGAGTTTGCCGCACTGTCGCGCGTCTTCGGGAACGAGCTGGCGCGCAAGCACGTCGTCGCGTTCAAGAGCCACCTGGGGCACGGGCTGGGCGGTGCGGGCGCGGTCGAGCTCATCCTCGCGGGCATGGCACTGCGTCATCAGGTCGTCCCGCCCTGTGCGAACGTGACCGAGGAGATGGTCGAGTTTCCGGGGCTGCGACTCTCGACCGGCGCGCCGACGCGCACGACGATCCGCCACGCGATGCACACATCGCTCGGATTTGGCGGGTCCAACGTCTGCGTGATCATCGGACCCGGCTCTGATCCGGTGCATGACGCGCGCAACCGGGCGACGGATCGGAGCGCGGTGGTGCAGGCCGCCAAGAGAGCGATTTCCCCCAATACGGATCGCGACGTGCTGATCACCGGCATCGGCGTCGTTTTGCCCGGAAGTGTAGGCAACGAAGCGTTTCTACGGTCGTTCACGAGCGACGACCAGGACGCCGATTACGCAGTCGCTGATCGAATCGAGCAATCCGAGATCGAACATCTTCTCAGCGCGCGGCGCGTCCGGCGGATGAGCGACTACGCGAAACTCACGTTGGCCGCGACCGTGGTCGCATACGACGACGCGCGGATCGAAGACGCCGGCGAGTTCGGCGGTACCTGTGCCGCGGTGCTCGGGACAACGCACGGCTCCTCGGGATATTGCCGCAGCTATTACGGTCAAATCGTCGAGGAGGGCGTGGACGCGGCCAATCCGATGCTGTTCGCCGAGGGCGTGCCCAATGTGGGCGGCGCCCATTTGAGCACGGCGTTTTCGCTCCGGGGCCAATGTCAGACGATCATCGGCACGCGTACGGCGGGCCTGGATGCCCTCCGGCTTGCCGCCATGAGAATCAAGACCGGTTCTTGGGAGCGGGCCCTGGTCAGCGCGGGCGACGAGTTTTGTGAATCGGTCGCCGGGGCGTACCGACATTTTGGCTTGCATGCCGAAGATGGTCCGGGGCGACCGTTTGAAAAGTCCACCGGGTTTGTCATGGGTTGCGGCGCGGTGACGTTCGTCCTGGAGAGTCGGGCGTCGGCTGCACGGCGGGGCGCCCGATCGCGCGGCGTCGTGCGCAACTGTGCCTCGGCGGCGCCTCGGTCGATCGCGTCGAAGCGCGGGGCGGAATTGGCCGGTGGCGTGCTCACGAACCTGCGTCTGTCCGAGTTCATCGTGTCGTCGGCCAACGGCACGTGGATCGACCGCGTCGAGGCCGCGGCGATCCGTCGCTGCGGCGATCAGTCGGCGCCGTCGGTCTCCGGCGAAGGTGCCACCAATGGGCACGAACGACGTGCGCAGGGCAGACCTGAGAACTGCGCGCGCCGCCCCACCGTGTCCTCACTGTGCGGGCACATTGCCGAGTGTTTCAGCGCCCTGCCGTTGGCGGCGATCGCTTATGTCCTGTTGACCGGCCGGTTGCCCGCGCTTAGGGGCACCGCGCCGTGCGGTTCCAAACCGGCCCTCGGTTGCGAACGACCGGAGTCGTTTGGCGTGATGGCGACGGACTATTACGGAACGATGGCGGGCGCTCGAATTGACGTTGTGGATCGATCCGAAGCGACGCCGCAGCGCGATCCGGAACGGTGTCCGTGCGACGTAGCGTCCGCCCCCCGCGGCGGACATGGGCGTGCGAAACCCAACGGAGTGTCGACGACCGGTACTGGAGAGGGTTGGCCGTGAGGCTGCGAAGCTCACGCACTTCGACGGCCGCCGCGGGGGGCGGCCGCTACACGCTGAACGTGTACATAGCCCATCAGCTTGTGTACCAACCGTGCGGCCAAATACTCCGTGCAGACCTGACCCGGAATCGGCATGACCTCGACCACGTCGGCGGCGACGATACGCCTCTCGAGCGCGACGCGCCGCAGCAGCCCGGTGACTTGATACCAATCCAACCCGCCGGGCTCCGGCGTGCCCGTTCCCGGTGCGACCGATGGATCGAAACCGTCGATATCGATCGTGACGTACACGTCTTGCCCGAGCCGGTCGATGGCTTGGTCAACCCAGTCGGCGTCGCGAAGGCAATCCCGGGCCGTGATCGGTTCGATCCCGCATCGCCTCATGAAGCGGTGCTCCTCGAGCGCGACGCTTCGAATTCCGACGGGGACGATCCGGGCGCCGAGGTCCAGCACGCGCCTCATCGCACACGCGTGCGAAAAACGCGAGCCTTGGTAGGAATCGCGCAGATCGCAGTGGGCGTCGATCTGCAGGACGGAGAGCGACTTGTACTTCGTCATGACCCCTCGGACGAGTGCCGGGGTGATGCTGTGGTCGCCGCCGAGCGCCAATAGGAACTTCCCGTCGCGCACGACGCGCCGCGCTCGCTTGAAAATCGCCTCCTGCATCGCGCCCGGTCCGTCCGCGTGCGGATCGATTTCGTCCAGCGTTGCGATGCCGGACTTGTGGCACTCCGTCCGAAGCTCTTCGTCGAAGTCTTCGATATGTGCGGATGCCTCGATGATGGCCGCGGGGCCGCGCCGAGCGCCGGATCGATAGCTGGCCGTCGCGTCATACGGGATCGGCAGCACCGCAAACGCGGCGGTTTCGTACGTTGCGTATTTGGACCCCAGTGCGAGGAAGTTCTGATTCATATCGGGAATACTCGCCGCTCGAAAAGGGGCGCGGGCGACGCGGCTACCGGGTATAACGATCGATCATGCGTTCGATCGCCCTGCGGCAGACCTGACAATATCCGACGTCGTCCCGGGTGAACATGATGCAGTCCATCGATGGGCGATAGTAACCCCGCGCCTCGTACATCGCCCCTTCGAACGCGCCGACCCTGCCCGCGTTCTCATGCCCGCCGAGCAGTTCCGAGACGACCGACTTCTCCTCACGAAACAGCGCCTCGACCGCCTCTTCCGATGCGCCGTCCTCGCGGAGCGTTCGCCGTTTCGCTTGAAACGCGCGAGACTGCGTTTCGTAATCGTCTTTCGGCCAGGGCGTCGGTAGGGGCGTACGCGTCGCAACAAGATCCCGCCATTTTAGGGTTTCGGCGTTCGCCAGCGCCGTGACGTTGGGCTCCCACGGTTCCCGCCGTTTGCCGTCGTTCTTCGCGTAGGCGACCGGGGAGGTATAGTACTCGTCGGCGAGCGCGGCGAAGTGATGGCCAAACTCATGCAGCACGAGGTAGGACGCAAACGCCGAACTCGCCGATGCCGTGCAATAGAGTTGAAAGATGCCGCCGCCGCCGTACTTGCGCTCATTGACGAGGATGATCACGAAGTCGTACGGTGCGGCCGCCGCCACGTCGCGCCAAGCGCGGTCATCGAGTGTCAACACGTATCGTTCGGAGTCGAAGGTGTTGTAGCGCGCGGCGAGGGGCGAGTCGCGAAAGACGCCGGCGCGTGGTCTGGTGATGCCTGAATGCGCCGCCGCCGCATGGATCGCGCGGACGTTGAAGTCGGTCTTTCGCGAAGCATACGGCTCGGTCGCG
>JADFHG010000223.1 GCA_022567365.1 Planctomycetota bacterium
TCGTCGCCGGCATGCTCGGCTTGGGGCTGAGCTGGGCGATCTTTCGAAGCGGTCGCCTTCACTGACGGGTGACGCGATCTGTCAGAACCCGCGAACCAACCGAAAAACCCCGTCCCACAGCAAGACCTTCACGCCCGCCGCAACCAACGCGACGCGGTACGCGAGGACGAAATGGCGGTCGGATACCCGTTTCAGCAGGCGCCGACCGAGCAGCGTCCCCGGCACCACGGCAAGACACATGACAAGCGTAACGCCGCCCAGGCGGGCGACGTCCAGGTCCGCGACGAAGATGAACGCGGGGATTTTGATGACGTGTGTCACCATCTGGCAGATCGCCTTTGTCGCGATGAGCCGTTCCTTGACAAACGCGCGCCGTGCGAACATCGGCGCGAGCAACGGCCCGACGGCGCCGATCGTCAGACCGGCCACACCGGCCGCGAGACCCAGCAACGGAAAGTCCCACCATGGTCCATGGGCGGTCCGCGCGGCGGACTCGTGTGTCGTCGAAATCGTCGATTCACCTCCGCGCGTTCGCGGTCTCGGGAGGAAGGTCGTTATCAGGATAAACACGCCGACGAGCATCTTCAAGTAGGGGTCGCTGTCTTCGGGGCGACCGATCGTCGCCAGGATGACGATGCCCATCGCGCTACCGGGCACGACGCCGATCGTGAAGCGCCCCAGCGTCGGCCAATCGACGTTGCGTCGAAACGCCAGCACACGAGTGGAATTGCTGACGATCTGGACGGCGGCGTGTGTGGGAATGGCTTCGGCATGTGGCATGACACCGAAGAGCACGGCGAGGAGCAGCATTCCGCCCCCCATACCGAGGATCCCGGAGAGGGTCGACGTCGCCAAGGCCGCGACGGCAAGGATGATCGCGAGAAGCCAGCTACTCATGCAATCGGGCTACCATGATTCATTGAACTTTGCGTCGACGCGAGTCGCCAGGGTCAGCCGATCGCGGCGGGGTCGGCGATGCCTCTCCCCGGGGGTGCCCCGGCGAACAGGTTTCGGTATAGGCTGGCATATTGATCGATCGTGCGACGGATGCTGAAGACCTCGTACGCCTGACCATGCGCGGCGGCGGCGCATCGCGCCTGGGACTCACGATCGGCGAGCAACTTCGCGATGGAGATGACCGTGCTGCGGTCCTTGGCGATCTTGAACAGCAGACCGTTCACCTTGTGGGCTATGTATTCGGCGACACACGGAACGGCGGACCCGATGATCGCCGTCCGCGATGCCATCGCCCAGGCGATCGCCGTCGTCGGGATATCGCCCGGGGCGGCAAGGACGAGCACGTCCGAGACGGACAGCAGCGACTCGAACGGATACTTGCCGTTCGTGCGCACCGGCGGTGCGACGCTGGGTTGACCGGCGCTCCTGCGGGCGATGCGCGCCGCTTCCCGCGAGTCGCCGGGCAGGATGCAATGCAGGCCCTCCGCGCCGGACCCGAAGAGGGTGGCCGCCCAAGAGGCGTCGCTTTGCCCTCCGTGGCGCGTCATCGGCTCATGGACGATGGCCACGCGGTCCCCCTCGGCGAAACCGAGGGTCGCGCGCAGACCGCTTCGCTTCGTACGGTTGATCGCGGCGAAATCCACGCCGGGGCGAATGAGGACGCAGGCGGCGTCATCGAGCCCACGTTCGATCAATCGGCGCCTGACCGTCCCGCTTTCGCAAGCGATCGCAAACCCTTCCGGCCGCGCGATGGTTCGCAAGAGTCGGGCCTCTCGTTCGCCGAAACCGGGATCGACGAGACTGACAACTAGTGGCACTTTTCGGATGGTATCATCGTCGCCGATCCGACTGATCGAATTCGCTTCGGTGGACGTCGGCGCAGCGCTCAGCCCGGTCGGATCGAGTCGATAGCGGACCGCCGAACACCCTACCGCCGCGGTCGTCCCCCACGCGTGCAGGACATCGACACGGTGGCGCTCGGCGAACCGGCGAATCGCGGGACCGGCCGGAAGGCTCAGCCACCCGCTGCGCGAGAGAAGCTCGATCTTTGCGGGAAGCGATCCGAGCACGTCAACCGCGCGTGCGTCGATCGCCCCCAGGAACTGTGCGAATTCCTCTCGGGGCAGACGATCGATCAACTGCGAGACGGCGACGCGCTGCGACCAGCCGACCGCCCTGTCGAAGACATGTCCTACGCGTATCATTCCTCGGATTCGAAATCGCCGAGACGGTAATCGTGAAACGACCGCGCGATCACTACGGCGAGTTCGCGGGCGAGCGCTTTGGAGATACCGTCCCTGGTCCTGGCGCGCATGACGGCGTCTCCGGGCAAAGAAGCCGTGGCGAGATGACCCGCGGGACCGGACGGCCACAGCCTGACACTCGAGCGGTTCTCGGTTTCGAGCACGTTGAGAACCTTGACCGTCACCGTGAATCGCGCCGCCTGCACCACTTCCTCGAACTGTTCCTCGACGAGGAATTCCTTGACTTGCAGCCAGACTACTTGTTCGGCGCCGGCCATCCTGCCGATCTCCCGCGCACCGCGCTTTTCGAAATCGGGTTTCGTTTGGCGGAGCGTGTGCAGCGTGCGCGGGGGGATGATCTTCTTGGCGGCTTTTTCGCGCAGGAGTTGTTGCGCTAACTCATCGACGAGATGCCTCGACGCATCGTGCCAGTCGATAAGACCTTCGTAGTCATCGACCAGGATCAGGATGGGTCCGTCGGTCAGCCGGAACTCCGCCTTGATCAACTTGCCCTGCCCGAAACCGAGAAAGTAGAGCAGCTCGCCGCCGCCGTAGAAGCAGCCCGAAGTCGCGACCGCACCCACCGAAGCGGCGCAAGCCAAGAGCAGTCCGGGCGCACGGCGCGGACGCGCCCGGCGGACCACGGCGGTCGCCGGCGACGGGACGGACTTCGCAAGCCCCGCCGATTCGCGCGGTTGGCTGCGACGCCCCCTACATGTCGATCGTATGCTCATAGAACTTTCGCGCTATCGTCTCCGCCGACTTGTGGTAGAGCATTCGCCGGATGTTGAGCGAGTTCGTCGCGTTGATCATCACCGGTCCCCTTTCGGGATAGACAATGGTAACCGGCGTGAGCTCGTATTGGTTCGTCACGTCTGGATCGGCGCGAAGGTCATGCACCTGCACCAACGCCTGAATCCGTCCCTGCAAGAGCTGCGGTTGATCGGGATCGCGTATCTGCATCTCGACCAACTCGATGTAGATGACGAAGTCCGTCTTGAAGTTGCGGCCGACCATTCCCGGATCGACCTGTGCATTGGGGTTTTGCTGGATGTAGTCCTCGACGTCGCGCGTGTCGATAAGGTCGATCCCGAGTTCGCGGCTTCGCATCTCGTCGCGGAGTTTGTCGTGGATGTACGTGGCTAGCTCGAAACGGGCCATGGGATAGTCGAAGAGGGTCGCGGCGTCGGCCCAGACGAGAATCGCGCTGCGCCGACCGGCGAGCTTGTCGAACTCGGGCGCGATGCGTTCCTTGTGCTCCCCGATGACGGCGAAGGGCGTGAGCAGCGCGCACCCGCCCGAAGTACCTGCAAGAGCCATCACTGCGACCAAGCGTGTGATCGTTCGCATCGACACTTCCTCCGAATCACCGGGCTGTTACGGCAGACCGCCGGTCCCAATGCCGTGCAGCACCTTGAACCCCCAGCTCGACAGCATGAGCACAACCGCGCACACCGCCACGCGAGCCGGAGGGATCCGATACCAATTCACGACCCATACCCTACCGGTCGCCAACACCGCCAGCGAGACAAAGGCCGCCGCGATCGTCGCGAGCGCGAGCACGAAGCCCGCGGGTTGCACGACGATCGCCGAAATCCACTGGCCGCGCACGGTGTGCGAAAACGCCGTGGTCATCCCGCACGTCGGACAAGGCACACCGCCCAAGAGCAACATACTGCACGGCGCCAAACCGAGCTGCTGATGCGTCCCCACACCGGTGGGGCTCGGCGTCAGCCACGCCGCAACACCGAGTAGCACCGTCGCGCCGCCCAAGACCAGCAGTGCGATCGCCCGACCCCGCGTACGATTTCCTACAACGACGCGACGGATGAGCGGACCCAGCGGGTGATCGGAGTGCGTCCACGTCTTCGTGGCTGCACGAGTCCGCGAGTGAACCCGTGCGCCCTCCCGCTCGCGATCAACGCGGCTCGCGTTTGGCACGCTGGTTTCCGCCATGTCTTCTTCCAGGTAATGAACGCCGCGCATCCGCTTGGCTCACCTAGGGCGTGGCGACCTCGACAACCCGATCGGCGTAGCCGCTCAGCCCCTCACCCTGTAGCACCGCGCGGGCTGAAGCCCGCGGCTCGGCGCTCCTTACCGCTGCGTTCGAGGGCGGGGCACCTGCGCTGGGGCGGGCTCGGCGATTCGCCGGCATCGCGTGGACCCCGACGTTTGTCGGTTTCCAATCAAAGCATAGGGCACGATCCGGGGTGGGTCAATCGTTACGGGAGGACACGCCGCGACCCGCACGCGGATCCGGGCGCCCAGTACGAATCTCGTTTGGACCTTCACCGTTTGCGGCGCGGGCGCCCAAACTCCTACGCTACGCTCGAGGGAGGGGCACCCGCATCACCGCGCTGACTCCAGCAGCCGCACCTGCCACGCCCTGAGACGAACGCCCTTTCGCGGATCCTCGACCTTGGAATTGTTGATGACGTCGCGCAAAGGACCGAGCTTGGGTTCGCCGCGCAATCGGACGGTTCGGGCGCGCTCGGTGAGGTTCGCCACAACGACGCACGTCCGCCCGTTCGAGGATTGCGCGGTGCGCAGGAACACGCCGCCGCCGGTCGCCCCGTTCGCATCCACCGCCACCAGCCGTGTGTCAAAACCCGGCAGCGCGGACAATCTCCCTTTGATCCGCCGCATGAGCGATTCCAGTGGGACGACCTCGTCGCGGTGAACCGAAACGAGAACCGGATACCGTGCGTGTGCGTCATCCGATGCGAAACCGGCGCCGATGACGTCGAATCGAATCTGCTCGTCCAAGAGCGCCGCCCACAGGGGACCGATCCAATCGGCCCACGCATTCTCGTCTTGCGGATCGACCGCGTCGGCATCGACCACAACAACCAGGATGGAGTTCGTCCAATAGGGCGAGACGTGGTCTCGAAGGCGCAGCACGTCGAGCGCGGTATGCGCGAGGCGTTCGATGCGGACCGGATCGACAAACGAACTCGGGTAGGGCGACATCGATCCGTCGCGCAGGTCTCGCCATCCCTCGATCAGTGCAACGGTCTGACCCTCCAACGCGTGGACCCACATGGCGGCCGTGATCCGCGCGTCATTCGCCGCGCCGTGACCACCGGCGCCGGGTGGGCGCCAACCGTACGTAAAGAACCGCGAATCGGACGACCGACCCCTTGCAAGACCCCGCCTCGCCAACGAGCCCGACCAGGATTCACCCTCGGGCGGATCGAGAAGGGCAAGGATCTCGTTGGCCGCGAGATCGCTCGGCTCCCGTTTGGTCAAGAGGGCATCGAGCGTCAACGGGCGTACGACCAGGTCGGCCGTACCCACGCGTGCCTCCTGCTCCAGAGCCCACGGCTCGCCGACAACGCCCACGACGCAGATTCCCAGTGCTTTCGCCCTTGCCCCGAGTTCATTCTCGGACGAAACGTCCGGCAGAAACCGCGCCGACCGCGCGTACACCCGCGCGCCGAGAGACGCGAGCAAATCGAGGTCTCCGAACCGTGCATGAAGGCTCGTGCCGGTCGCTCGGTCCACGAACGCATACAGCGGACCCGCGCCGTCGCCCGACCGGAGCAACTCCGCGGTCACGCGCAAGCGATGCGGGCGAAAGTCGGGAAACGGGTCCGCGGACATGGCCCGGTCCGGCGCGGTCCGCAACCATGCCAACATCGCGCGGACGGATGCATCCGGGATCGCCGATCGCCCGCGCCGCCGCATGAGCGCCTCGCGCTGAAGCGACTGCATCGTCTTCACCGCAACGGCCAACGTGGCCTTCGCATATGGACGGTCGAACCACCCGAAATGGAGCGAATCGAGGACATCACTTGGATCGACATAGACTTCGAGCCGCCGGCGGATATCGGCGAGCGAGACCGACAGGTCATCGATCGAATCGCCAGCACCGAGAGACGCGGACATGCGTGTGCCAGTGGCGGTGCGGTCGTGCGGACGCGACGTGACCGGCGGCGGTGCGGACGAGCACGCGGCGACCCATAAGGCGAATGCCGTCAACACAACAACCCGCGCCGCGCCGACCACACACCGGCGAACGCACACGCGCCGTAGGCCGACTAGAGCATTTTCCGGTTCTGTATTCCGAGCCGCGGGCTTCAGCCCGCGCGGTCTCTCGGCATCTAGTGCGTGGCGAACGTCACTGGATCCGACATACGAAATCGGGAATCGCCTCAGTCGTCCGTTGCACGAGTCATCGTCGATAGGGTGGCGTTGGGTGCCATGAGGATGTCGTTGGGCGCCACGGGAAAACTCGGCTGCCCGCGCGGGCATCGCACCGCAAATAGAGAAGCTCTCGCTTTCCCATGACACCGGGTCGGATTCTATTCGCCGCGCCGCCACCATCGTTTCCTCTTCTTCTCCCGCG
>JADFHG010000224.1 GCA_022567365.1 Planctomycetota bacterium
CTCGTGCTCGGGGGGGTGCTCGGTCAGCGGATCGCCCTTCCGGATTTGGATCTGTCGCTTCGCATCGACTCCGACCGGGCATACTTCGCGCTGGAGAGCGACCGGATTTTGATCGAACCGGCGGTGGAGGCGGCGGCGCTCGAAGCCGCCGCGGCGATCGGACTGACGGTCCAGCCGGTGCTGACGTATCTGGCGAACACAATCACGGTGTCACACACCGGCACAGCGAGTTCGGCGACCTCCGACGACGATTCGGATGCGCCGGTTGCGCCCGAGAGCGGCCGCGAACGATCGATTCCCTATTCCACGGTGACCGCGCTTGACACGTCCAAGGCGGTCGGCGGTGCGTTCGTCGCTCCGCAAGGCGAAACGATTCCCCCACTCGCAGGCACCGACATCTTGCTCAACGATTGGGCCGCCGAGGATCTCCACGCCGCCGTGGGCGATGAAATCACCCTGACGTATTACCTCACCGGACCGCTCGGCGAACGGACGACGGAAAAGGCCCGATTCACGCTGCGGGGCGTTGTCGAGATGGTCGGACCGGCGGGAGACGCTCGATTCACGCCCGACTATCCGGGGATCACCGATACCAAACGCATCGGCGATTGGGATCCGCCGTTCCCCGTGGACCTGAGCACGATTCGCGAGAAGGACGATCGATACTGGGAGCGGTATCGCGCGACTCCGAAGGCGTTCATCTCGCTCGACGCTGGATTGCGGCTATGGGCAGACGCGGGCGAGCGCTTCGGACGACTTACCTCCATCCGCATGGCCCGCGCGGCCGACGGTGCGACGGACAACGATCGCGGGCTAACCGAGGCGGCGATCGCCTTCGAGCGGGCATTGCTTGACCGCATCGACCCCGCGGCACTCGGTCTGCGCTTCGAACCGGTCCGCCAACTCGCGCTCGCGGCAAGCCGCGGCAGCACGGATTTCGGCGGGCTCTTCATCGGACTCAGCCTCTTTCTCATCGTCTCGGCCATCATGCTCGTGACGCTCGTTTTCCGACTGGGGATCGAGCGGCGGGCGCACGAGATCGGTGTGATGTTGGCCACGGGGTTCACCACGCGGACGCTCTTCCGCCTGCTGCTCGCCGAGGGTATTGTACTGTCAACGGTTGGCACTTTGGTCGGGCTTCTTGGTGCCGTCGGCTACGCATGGCTCATGCTGGCGGGCCTGCGCTCGTGGTGGTCGGGAGCGGTCGGCGGATCGACGCTGTCGCTCCACGCAACCCCCGTCTCGCTTTCGATCGGCTTTCTCGCGAGTTTGATCGTCGCCGCGCTCTCGCTGGCGTGGTCGCTGCGCGGACTCGTGCGCCGGACACCGCGATCGCTCTTGGCCGGTGCGATTCAGGCGGACGCGATCGACCCGGCACGGCATCGGTCGCGAAGGCCGGCGGTCATATCCATAATCGCGTTGGGGCTCGGCGCGACCTTGCTCGTGCTGTCGGTCGTGGGCGCGGTTGCGACCGTCGCCGCGTTCTTCGGTATCGGTGCGTCGCTCCTCGTGGCGTTTCTCGGGGGACAGGCGCATTGGCTCGCTTCTCGCGCGAGTCAAGAGGGTGCGGTGGGCAAACGGACGACCATCTTGCGACTGGGCTTTCGAAACGCCTCGCGTCACCCAGGGCGGAGCTTGCTGACCTCCGGTCTGATCGCATCCGCCACCTTCACCATCGTGGCGGTCGGTGCGAACAAGCGGAGCATCACCGGGAACCTCGACGATCCGAACTCGGGGACGGGTGGGTTTTCCCTGCTCGCCGAGTCGTCGATCCCCCTACAGTTTGATCTCAACACCCGAAACGGACGCGACGCACTGAATCTCGCCGACCCGGCGGGGCGACTCGACCATGTGACGTCGTTCCCGTTTCGACTTCGCAGCGGCGACGAGTCGAGCTGCCTCAATCTATATCACCCGCAAAAGCCCCGAATTGTCGGCGCGACCGATGCGTTCCTTCGCCGCGGCGGGTTTACCTTCAGTTCAACGGCGGCGACAACCGAAGAGGAGCGATCCAATCCGTGGCGGCTCCTTGCGAAACCACTGCCCGACGGGGCCATCCCGGCAATCGGTGATTTCAACGCGGTCATGTGGCAACTACACCTCGGGCTGGGCAAAGATCTGATCATCACCGATGAAGCGGGCAACGAGGCCCGCCTGCAGTTTGTCGCCTTGTTGTCGGGCAGCGTGCTCCAGGGAGAGATCGTCGTCGCGGAACGCGACTTCGTGCAGCTGTTTCCATCCCTAACCGGTTATGGCTTTTTCCTCATCAACACTCCGGGCGGGGTCGGTCGAGACGTCGCACAATACCTCGAAAGCGAACTGGCCCCGTATGGGTTCGACACGCAATCGACCTCGGCGCGCCTTACCGAATACCTCGCCGTCGAAAACACCTACATGTCCACGTTTCAAACGCTCGGCGGATTGGGGCTCGTGCTCGGCACGCTGGGATTGACGGCCGTGCTACTGCGTAACGTGTTCGAGCGTCGAAGCGAGTTGGCCCTGATGCGCGCGTTGGGTTTCACGCGCAGCGCGATCGCGCGGATGGTGCTGGCGGAAAACGGTCTGCTTCTGTTGTGGGGGCTCTTCGCCGGTGGGGTTTCCGCGATGATGGCGGTGCTGCCCCACGCCGTTTCAAGCCCGGGGCAGATTCCCTGGCTCTCGCTCGGCGCGACGCTTGTCGCGGTCCTTAGCGTGGGGATGTTGGCCGGGGTCGTCGCGCTGGTCCCGACGCTGCGCGCCCCGACACTCGGGGCACTCCGGGCCGAGTAAGTTCTGTAACCCGAGTAACTTCTGTAACAATTGCACGGCTAAACTGCGAACGACATTGGCGCGCGGCGGCAACGCCCACCGCGGCTCGCACGCAAGGCGCCCGCGAAAAGCACTCGCGCGTGATAGGCACGCTGACTTCACCGCGTCAGGAGAAATGTAGCGTCCACCCCGCGTGGCGGACGTAGAAGATGTAGCGTCCGCCCCCCGTGGCGGACGTAGAAGATGTAGCGTCCGCCCCCCGTGGCGGACGTCTGGGATCCAACAAGGTCAACCCACCACATCGCCATCGGTTCTTCAGCAGACTCGAATTCACTCACCGCCAACCGAAAACCGAAAAACCTCGGGTTTCGCAACCCGCAAATAATCTTCAACGGGCATGATGATTGAATCGGTCAGCGATCCGGCGTTGAACGCGATGCGGTCGTTTTGCGTAATGGACTCGTCCACGTACAGCTCGAAGGGCAAAACGGGCACCCCGAAGGGAGGAACCGAGCCCGGCACGAGACCGGTCAGCTCCTTCAGCTCTTCGGGTCGGGCAAAGCGGATCTTCTTCGCGCCGAACCGCTTCTTGATCGCCCCGGAGTCCAACCTCAAGGCCGCACTGAGCACGAAGAGGCGAAACATGTCGCCGGTCTTGATGAGGAGCGCCTTGCCGCCGACGCGAACGTCCTCACCCCGAACGCGGGCGGAGTCCTCGGAGGTGTAGGTCGGTTCGTGGTGGACGGTGCGGTAGGTCGCGCCGGCGTCTTCCAGTAGTCGACAAATCGCCTTTTGCGTCTCGGTGTCCATGGGTTCGATCAGCGTGGCGGCACTTTCGACGACCGTCGGCGTTCTCGACGATGACGGCGCCCGCCAACCGCGCGGCGTGCGGGCGAGTTCGCGGCGTCTGGTGTCGGCAATTTCGGCGCTCGCTCGCCAAGCCCTAATTCTCGAGCATCCCACCGGCCGGAGGCTTACACCACGACCGGCCCAACGACCAATTCCGTGGATGACAACTTTCTTTATTTACCTCAAAGGGGTGGGGCATACAAGGTGGTGACCGCGGCAACCCGAGGACAACCAAGACGGCTTACCTTGACATCACGGCCGACGGTCCTTAATTTGGGGGCGTGCTTGGTCGGGTCCGGCTTTGCCGGCCAACCCGTCTGAGAGTCGTGAGAGGATCCTCGAGTCGGCTCGCCGTGGCACGCCACGTGCCCGGCCTTATTCATAGGCGACGGTCCACAATGGACCCTTTGTTTACCTCTGTGGCCATTAGGAGACTATTACAATGACGAGGCGACATTCGGAATGGAGAATGTTCCGGAGGGTTGGCGTCGTGGCCCTTCTTGGCACGGCCTTGGTTGGCTGTCCGCCCGTGACCGGGCCGGATCCGGACGATGTGGTCGATCCGTGCGCGGACGTCACCTGCGATTCGGGAGAAACGTGTGTGGACGGCGAGTGCGTGGCTGCCGATCCCTGTGAATCCGTCACCTGTGATACCGGTGAAACCTGCGTCGACGGGCAGTGCGTTTCGAGTGATCCGTGCGACGGCGTGACTTGCGATGCGGACGAGACTTGCGTCGACGGCGATTGTATGTCGACGGATCCGTGCGACGGCGTTGCTTGTGCGGACGGTGAGACTTGCATCGACGGGGACTGTATGTCGACGGATCCGTGCGACGGCATTGCCTGCGCGGACGGTGAAACCTGCGTGGACGGGCAATGCGTGGGAAGCGCCGCACCGACGCTCCAGGGTCTGGATGCGAACAAGGCCATGATTCTGCCGTTCACCGTCCAGGCAGCCTACAACGACGACACGATGTTCTTTCACATGAGCTGGGAAGGCGATCGTGGCGATACGCATGACTACTTCCGCTACACGAACGGTGCTTGGCAACGCGAGGGCGGGGTTCGCCGCGATGCCCAGGCAACCATCGATGAGGATCCGCTACGCGGGTCGACCGGCACAAACTCAACGATCTACGAGTCGCGGGTCACCTTCATGCTTGACGATCCGACCGGCATTAATGCCGTAGCGGGGTTTGCCCAATTCGGCTGTATGCTGACCTGCCACGACAACAGCCGAACCATGCCCACCTGGGTCCACGACGCCGGGGACGTACACAAGTATCTCCCCGATACGATCACCGGGCGTCTGGACCTCTGGCATCACCGACTCGCCCGGGCAAACCCGATCGGTCTGTCGGACGACCAATGGGTCGGCCAGCGCATCAATGACGAAGGCGATGGGAAGGGGGGATCCCGGCACGGTGACGCGGGCACAGGCCCATACGCAACGGCGAGCACCGATGACGATGGGAATCCGCAGTGGGTGTTCGACCCTTCGACGACGGACGGGCTTTACGCGTTCGCGTTCGATGAACTCTTCACCAGCCCGCTGCGCTATTTCGTCGATGACACGGCCGCGAACCTCGGTCCTAATGGGCCGAATCCGGTCGGAATAGACTATGCCGATGCCGTGGCGATGGGCTACGTCCCGAGTGAAGGCGACACCGTACCGCGCCGGAGGCTACGCCAGACGGAAGGTAGTCGAGGCGACATCACCGCCGATGGAACGATGTTCACGCCGTCCGCCGGCGACCCGCTCTTCGGTCGATGGGATTCCAACATTCAGCGAGCCCTCGATACCGGCAACGACGACGATACCGCGTTGGCCGATGGCAACATCTACAACATCGCCTTTGCCGTTCACACGGGCATGGTTACGGTCAGGGACCACTACGTGTCGTTCGGCTATACCGTGTCGCTAAGTGGCGGTGATGCGGATATCCAAGCCGTGGAGATTACGGGCAGCGGCAGCGACATGTTGCCGGATTTCTCCGACACCGGTTCGTTCCCCGTGACCGAGCTTGATCTGTTCTTGCCCGGAATCACGAGTTACGAATTCCTTCTTGATGAAAACGTCGATCTTGAATACATCGATCCGCAGACCGGAACCGCGGTGGACCAGAATCACGCGGGTTCCAGCGCCCTGCTCACGCAAGGCCTTGGCTGCCGTGATTGTCACACGGTTTCCAGCCTCGAAACATTCAACCCACCGAACACTGGTGGATTCAATGCTGGTGCAATGGAGACACTCGTACCGCAGCGAGGAGGCGTAAACACCCAAACACCGATTCCGCCGCAGTAGCAGTTGATTCGAGCAATGGACCCACGTTCGCCATGAGTAGCGGACGTGGGTCCGTCCTGAAATCCGAACGCTGCATAATCCCCACTGCGATGCGTGAAACCACTCCACCGCTGCCACAGTCGCTTTCCGTCACCACCAGGCCGGTTCCACGGCTCCACGGTTTCACGGCCCACGCTTCACCAAATGAAGATGGGCGTATCCGCGCTCCGCCCAATCAGGCTTCCAGAAACCGCGGGGCAGGCGGCGGAGGCGGCACGACGGTGCCAAGAGGCGCTCGGCCCTCGTGAGCTCGAGCGGGGCTGCCACGAGCGGTCACGGCACCCGTCCGACCTCTGTCCGAACCGGGTCCGTGACATTTTCGGCGGGGGAATAATGCTGCCGCGAAAGTGGCGCGTGAATGTTGGCGTGGATGAGATCCCGGCAAACCGGGATGAAACCCACGGAAGACAGGATGGATAGGTTGCCCCGGCCGGATAGGCTTCGCCAACGTCGATAGGCATTGTCCACCTCGAAAGGGATCTCCGGAAGGTAGCCCCGGAGGGGCGGTAGAACTCAGCCACGGGCGTAAGCCCGTGGAATGCGTCGCATGACGATCCCGAAGCCCCGGAGGGGCGGCAGAAAC
>JADFHG010000225.1 GCA_022567365.1 Planctomycetota bacterium
GCGAGCGCAACGGGTTGTTTATCGCGGACGAGATCCAATCGGGGCTGGGTCGCACGGGTTATACCTTCTGTTGTGAGCACGAGGGCGTGCAGCCGGACATCTTCATCCTCGGCAAAGCGCTCGGCGGCGGGATCATGCCGGTGTCGGCCGTCGTATCCTCGCGCGAAATCCTGAGCGTCTTCACCCCTGGTGATCACGGCAGCACGTTCGGCGGAAACCCGCTTTCGTGCGCGGTCGCGCGAAAGGTGATCGAGATTCTCCAGACCGGGAAGTACCAGGACAACGCGCGGCAGATGGGCGAATACCTATTCGAACGACTGCGCGCGATCAAGACCGACAAGGTCAAGGAGATCCGCGGCCGAGGCCTATGGGTCGGCATCGAGTTCCACCCGTCCGCCGGCAAGGCCCGCGACTTCTGCGACAAGCTCATGCAAGAGGGCATGCTCTGCAAGGACACCCACGAACAGACCATGCGCCTCGCCCCGCCGTTGTGCATCACGAAAGAGGAAGTCGATTGGGCGCTGGAGCGGTTGGAGAAGGTGCTGGCGTAGTGGCGTAGTTGGTGGTTCTGTTATCGAAGTATGACGCCCTTCTCCGAGGTGTGGCGAGGCCGTCAGAGCCCGGAGCGTAAGCGACGGGTACGGAGGCACCACTCTCGCGCTGTAGGGTGCCCCATGTCCTTTTGGACATGGGGGAGTCGATTGCTAGGGGGCCATTGGGTCGTTGACCTGCCCGTCACCGGGGAACTGACCTCCCGGATGGCAGCCCAGACTTCGGAGTTCGTCAATGACTGAGCAGAGCTGGCCACCTCGGTCTCTTGAACCGACTGATCACTTCATTGACGAGAAGCAGCCCGATTGGCACCTTAACGCGTGCGTGGGACGGCAACTGCCTAACGAACGCGGTGGGCTTTACTACTCCGACGGGTTTCGATCTGCTGCGCGTCGTCTCGTCGAGGATCTGATCGAGAGACCTGACATTGACTTACCGGTTGATACCGCAGTCTACCCGATCGTCTTCCTGTATCGGCATAACCTTGAGTTACTGCTCAAATTCCTGATTGTACGGGGCCGTTGGCTTATCTCGGAGAGCGGCGATCAACCCCGCGGCCATCGACTCGACAAACTCTGGATGACGGCACGACCTATAGTGGAACGCTGCTTTGATGAGGCCGACTGGTCGCAGAATGACATCGTGACATCTTTGATGTCGGAACTCAGTGGCTTGGACCCCAACGGTGAGGCCGCGCGATACATGGAGAGCAACAAGGGAATGAAGCACTTTGCAGAATTGGCGTTACTCAACATCAGGCACTTCGCCGACATAGCGGAACGGCTCAGTGAGTACTTGTCGACCGTCCTCGGCACGATCGAGATGATGGATTCGCAGCGTTGCGAGTGCTAGGCGGAGATGATGCGAGAATGCACTCCTGACTATTCGTAGCAAGGTTGGCTTCTCCATGTCCTTTGGAACATGGCGCAGCCGATTCCTTACGTCGAGGGCCATGCCGACGCATCTAACGCGGATATGACGCATCCGGTGATTCACCCTGCGGCAACGTCGGCGGGCAACGGAACATTCACCGTTGGTCGCACGCGCGAAGGTAGCCTCAGCGACATGGTAAAGGCAGGGTCGTGGACCTGCCCTATGTGGCTGGACATGGTCCCGGGCGTTCCGTACGCTTTCGCTCGTGCGGATGCCACCCCGGAAACGACGAGTTCTCAAATGGGCTGGGCTGCTGACGTGCGCATTGCTTACGCTTACGATTGTCCTAACTCGATGGTGGAGCATCTCGTGGACTATCGGGAATCGCTGTGGCTTCCTCCAATGGGGTGGGGTTGCGTTCGGATCCCACAACTGGGTTGATGACTTTGGATGGCGTGTTGGACGGAACATCCGTAGCGGCCTGCTCTTCTGGTGGTTTGACTATCAGGCCGGGACACCGACTCTGGCTTCGTGCTTTATCACGCCGCTCTGGCTACCCTTGGCGGTGATCGGTGTACCGACGATCCTGGCGTGGAGGCGCGACCGCTCGTTTCCACCTGGCCATTGCCAGAAATGCGGCTACGACCTCACCGGCGCGGTGTCGGATCGCTGCCCGGAGTGTGATACGCCGTACAAACGCAAGGACGTCGCGCCTCCGGGCTGCGGGCAGCGCGACAATCCGGCGTAGTCGTGGGGCGACAAACAGCGATGCATTGCCCAACGGGAAGTTGAATGCGATCGATGCGGGCCGAACGAAACCGAGCCGCGGGCTTCAGCCCGCGCGGACTCACGAAGGCGAATGGACGTACCTGCGGTTTTGCGGTGTAGTCAACGTCGATCCTGCGCGACCATGAGTAACGGTTCAGGCGCAACCGGAAGACACCGACCGTTGCATGATATCGTCCACGCGATGCTTCAATTCTGAGCGATTTTCCAGATTGTATCACCGCGCGGGCTAAAGCCCGCGGCTCGGTGTGAGGGAAGCGTGTCGAACGCCCCGATCTAACGTTCCCATGCATGATCGTGTAGAATAGAACATCGGTAGCTAAGGCAATAACGGGATTTCGTATGGCGGTATCGTTCGCGACATTTGAACGCCTCAAGAGCAAGGGCGTCGCCTCGTATAAGGACGGCGACTACCGCGCGGCCAAGGCGTACCTCGTCGATGCGGCCGAGTGCATGATCGAACTCGCCGAATCCGCCAAATCCACCGATGCACAGCGGCAACACGAGGAAATCGCGGCCGAGCTGATCTCCCTGGCCAAGGAGTGCGACGCGCGCAAGGATGGGCCGAAGGCGGCCCGGGGTCGGCAGCGCGAGCGAGAGGACGAAGGCGGCGGCGACGCGTCCGATTGGATCGTCAAGGACAAACCGACGGTTGGTTTCGACGACATTGCGGGGCTGGAGGACGTCAAGGAAGAAATCCGCCTCATGATGATCTATCCCTTCGCCCACCCGGAGTTGGCCGCCAAATATGGCATTTCCACGGGCGGGGGGATCCTGCTATATGGACCGCCGGGCACGGGCAAGACCATGCTCGCCAAGGCGATCGCCCACGAGATCGACGCGACGTTCTTCGTCATCAGCCCGGCGCAACTGCTGAGCAAATGGGTCGGCGAAGCCGAGCAAAACGTCCGCAAGCTCTTCGACGCCGCCAAGAGCGAGGAGCGTTCGGTGATCTTCATCGACGAAGTCGACGCGTTGGTGCCCCGGCGAAAGAGCGACTCGTCCGCCGTCATGCAGCGGGTCGTGCCGCAAATCCTGCAGGAACTGGAGGGCTTCGATCGGAAAAGCGATCGGGCGCTCTTGTTCGTCGGCGCGACGAACAGACCGTGGCTGCTCGACGAGGCGATGCTCCGCCCGGGGCGGCTGGACTCGAAGGTCTACATCGGCCTGCCCGATCCGCCGGCGAGATATAGGTTGCTCGAGATACACTTCGGCCATCGCCCCTTGGACAACGACGTGGATTTCGGCGAACTCTGCGATCGACTCGAAGGGTATAGCGGTGCCGACATCAGAAACGTCGCCGAGCAGGCGTCGCAGGTGCCGTTCCTCGAAGCCGTGGCGGGCAAGGCGGATCGGTCCATCACGATGAAGGACATCGTGACGGTTATCGAGGCGAATCGACCGTCGGTGCATGCGTCGGATCTCGTGCGATTCGAGCAATTCCGGCAGACCGGAAAGTAGATCGATTCGCCGGAAGATTTCCGCCGCGCCGCCGAATACAATAAAGGGCGCGAACATGGCGCGCGCTTCGGCGGTCCGCGGGCGCCGAACCCGGTTGCGCCGACCGCCATTTCGTGCCTGGGAACCTTTGACATGTTAGCCGGAAAATTCGATCCCGACGCCTTCTTCCGCCGCCCCGACGCGGTCGCCGTATTGGCCCACGAGTCCGAGATATTCGGACTTCTTCGCCGATCGCTCGACCTGCCGACGCAGTGGGCGGCGCTGGTCACGCGTACGACCGGTGACCACGTCGTGGTTCGCCCGGGCAAGACGGTCGAAAATGACGGCGTGACCGAGGTTCTATTCGCGCGAATCACTCCGATCGACATCTATCTGACCGAAGACGGCATCATCTCCGAAGACCGTTTCCAGTGCAGGGCCGAGCTTCGACTTCGGGTGTCGCTCATTCCCGAGCGGTCCGAGCTGCAGTCTTTTCGCAACAGCATCCTCGGCAGCCACCGGGTCGCCGCTTCGCGCACCCTTTGCGAATATTTCCAACCGGAAGTGCGCAAGGCGCTAGCCGATTTCGCGGCGGGGCAACAGGCAGCGACGCTCGTGGACGCAAGCGCGGCCGAGCGGCTTGCCGCGGCGCTGACCGACGCACTCGCCGGTCCGTGTTTTTCGGCGGGGCTTCGTCTCGAGGGCGCGCCGCGCGTCAGCTTTACTTCGAGCGCACTTGTCGAGGTTCGAACGACCGAGGAGAAGGCCGCGCAGAGTCGTCGCGAACACGACGCGGCCCGGCAACTCGAACAGGCCCGGGAGCGCGCCCAGGACAAACACCTCGAACACGTCAACACGCTGCTCGCCCGTCTGTCGGAAATGGCCAAGGCTTCGCCCGACGCCGATCTGCCCGACCTGATCCGCACCTTCTCGGAGCAGCAGCGCGGTGAGCTATACGAGGCACTCTTCGCCGCGCAGGCACCGGCCAAGAAAACGCGGTGGATCGTCGTCGCCGCCGGTGACGAACTCATGTTCTTCGACCCGACGGACCTCGAGTCGCCGCGGCGCCGGCTGCGCATCGAAGGCGCGGCCGGGGCCGTCCGCTCGATCCAGATGGTCGACGCGGGCGATGGCAAACCGGCGATGCTGATCGGCGGGGCCACCGGCGTGTATCGTTTGCCGATCGACCACGCGGAACCCGACGCGACGTGGTTGGTCGATGACGTGGGTCCGGTGCGAGGCGGATTCAATTCCGCGACGATCGTGGGCGACCGGCTGTTTGCCACGCATTCAGAGATCGGGCTGTGCGAATGGGACGTGCGGGATGGTGGCCGCGTGCGTCGCCGTTTCGAGGCGGAAACGGCTGGCGCGCGCGCGGTGCGCGGCGTCGTCGCGTTTGATGGACATGTGTATTTCGCAGTGGACGACCGCGTGCTGCGCTGGTCCGCGGCGGGCGAGGCGTCGCATCCGGATGCCATATACACCGGCAGCGCCGCGACAATCACCGCCGTCTGCCCGACACCGGCCGGACCGTTCGCGGGCAACAGCGACGGCCACGTGCTCCATTGGTCCAACGGTAGAACCGATGCGCCGCAGCGCCTCCACGCCGGCGGCGGCGGCCGCCCCGCGGAATCGATCCGGATCGTTGGATCGGGCGGTCTGACGCGCGTCTTCTTCGTCGATACGTCGCTGTATGTATATGCCCGCGTGCTCGGAGACAGTTTCACATGTCGCTATGAAGCCGGCGGCCAAACACTGCGCCGCGTCGAGGTCGCCGAAGACGTCATCGTCGCCACCAACGACCTGCGCGACCGGATCATCTGCTGGCACCCCAACGAACCCGCCCGCCCCTTCGCCAACGTCGGTGTCGCCCAAATGACCGGGCGATCGGTTCAGGATGTTTGCCTGTTGCCGGCGGTGTAGGGCACCGCAAGCCGCGGTCCAAACGTCTCACGCGGATCGGCTGGACATCGCCTTCTGACACCAAAGTTTGGCTTGTCGTGAGGTGGCGACGGGGATCGTCGTGTCGAAGACGGCGTTGCGGGTCTTGACGGATGTGGACGTCGGAAACAGCGCCAGAAGGTTGTCCGAAGAATACGGCTTTCGCTCCTTGGACAGGCTCCCAGCTATGCAGGCTTGCCACGCTTTCCAGATTTCGTGTCCACTCGTGAGCGCCGATTGCGATTGATACTAATGGAGTAGATTTCACGCAACACAAACGACCAGCGGGTTTCCGGGAGGTTTGAAATGCAATACCGCGTTCTTGGAAGATTATCGGCCTTTGGCCTCGTCATGGTGTTTCTGATGGCTCTGACCCCGCAACAGGCTGTTTTGGCGGGCGGGTCCAGCAACTGTTGTGAAGCCAACGGTGGTGCGGGGTGCGACTGCCCGGAATGCGAGCAGCTCGTCTGCGGTGCGTACCCGAACTGCTGCGACTCCTGATCACCTTCTTGAGCCTTCTGTTTTCCACCTTCAGTTGGCGCGCCTCAGCCGCTCGCCGGCATATCGCAAGTAATTCGTCGTTCGCGAACGGCTTCTGCAGGTAGTAGTACGCACCCTCGTTGACCGCTTGGACCGCCGATTGCAACGACGCCTGGGCGGTCATGAGGATGACCGCGATCTCGGGGTCCACCTGGTGCGCCTCCGATAGGACCTCCAGTCCAGTAGCCCCAGGCATGCGGATATCGGTCAGGACGATATCGGGCCTCTCGTCCTGGAGTGCGGCAAGAGCCTTCGGTCCCGAATCCGCAACGGCGACCTCGTAGCCCTCTCCGCGAAAGAGGATCTCCAGCGTATCGAGGATCG